>JAJYNT010000082.1 GCA_021786215.1 Chloroflexota bacterium
ATGCCATCTCTAGCGAGAGTAACACAACAGGCCGACCGGCAACAGCCAGTCGGCCATGAGGGCGGGGGCTAAGAGCCCCACGCTATCGGGTCGATAGGTGACAGTCCTCTTAGCGGAGGCTGTCCCTGCACTGCTTGCAGTACGCAGCCATCCCCTTGCCCATGACTCGGACCGGGAACAGATCACCGACAGTCTCGATCTTCTTGTTGCAGCGAACGCAGCTTCGAGGCGATGATAGCCGCTGGTTCGGATCGATATCCTGCTTCAACCCCATTGCACGCGCGATCGTCTTGCTGCTGGCGCCTGCCAAACTCTTTCCTCCGTGAACAGCGTCTCAATGCGGACGCAAGAATATCCAAGGTCTCAGGCCGAGAACACCCAGGGAACGCGCGACACTCCTGCGCGCGGCACCGCCAAAGCGGATACGAGGCTCGGGAACGATCAGGAGCCGCGAGAGAGGGCGACCGTCCTCAACCAGATATGATTATAACAGAAAGAAATCCTAATCCGCATCAACTGCTCTATCCTACCCCGCCCGCTTTCGGGCCTTTGCCCGCTCCTCAGCCGTGAGCAGCTTCTTTCGGAGCCGTATCGTCTGAGGAGTGATCTCCAGCAATTCGTCCGGACCCACAAACTCCATCGACTCCTCAAGGCTGAGCTCCACTTTGGGCGTCAGCTTGATCGCGATATCGGAGGTGGAAGAGCGAATGTTGGTCAGCTTCTTCTCTTTGCAGACGTTGATCAGGGTATCATTGGGATAGCGAGCCTCCCCCACAATCATCCCCTCGTAGACCGTTGTACCGGGGTCTATGAAGGTGAAGCCGCGATCCTGGCCATTGCTCAGCCCGTAAGTGGTTGCCACACCGCTGTCCGTTGCGACGAGAGCGCCGTTGCGAGAGGAGGTGAGCTCCCCCCTCCACCGCTCGAAACCGACCAGCTGGCTCCCCATAATCCCGTCGCCGCGGGTCGTGGTCAGGAACGCGCCGCGGAAGCCTATCAGCCCACGTGTCGGGATGCGGTACTCCAGTCGAACGTTCCCCGCCCCGTCGTTATGGAGATTGGTCATCACGCCAAGCCGCTGAGCCAACTGTTCCGTGAGGGGCCCGATGTACTGCTCGGTGGTCTCAATGACGAGATCCTCCACCGGCTCCATCACCACGCCGTTCTCCTCGTGGGTGATCACCTCCGGTCTGGAGACCTGAAACTCGTAACCCTCCCTGCGCATGGTCTCCAGCAGGATCGCCAGGTGCAGCTCACCCCGTCCCGACACCAGGAACTCGTCGGCACTGCCGGTGTCCTCCACTCGGAGGGCGATATTGGTCTCCAGCTCTCTGTAGAGCCTGGCTTTCAGCTGCCTGGAGGTGGAGAACTTCCCTTCTCTCCCGGATAGTGGAGAGCTGTTAACCCCCAGGGTGATCTTGACGGTAGGCTCCTCGATCTCGATGCGGGGTAGCGCCTCGGAAAACTCGGCAGTCGCCACCGTGTCGCCGATGTTCACCTCATCCAGCCCCGTGATGATGACGATATCCCCCGCCCGAGCCTCTTCGAGTGGTATCCTTTTCAACCCCTCGAAGGCAAACAGCTGGCTCGCGCGCTGTGGCCATACCTGGCCATCGGCATCGATGCGCACCAGGGGATCGCCGGCCCGAATCGTTCCCCGTGCAACCCGCCCGATAGCAGCCCTACCTCGATACTCGTCGTAGCTGATGTTGGCTACAAGCATCTGGAAACCCCCGGCTAGATCCACCTCCGGTGAGGGGATCGTCTCCAGAATGGTATCGAAGAGGGGTACAAGGCTAGGAGACAGGGTGTCGGGATCACGACTGGCCCGTCCATCCCTGGCGTTAGCGTAAACGACCTCGAACTCCAATTGGTCGGCATCGGTGACCAGATCCAGGAAGAGATCCTGAACAGCCCCCAGGACGTGGTCGGGTCGAGCATTGGGCCGGTCCATCTTGTTGATCACAACGACCGGCTTCAGCTTCAACTCCAGGGCCTTACGCAAGACGAACTTGGTCTGGGGCATCGGGCCGTCCACGGCATCCACCAGCAGCAGGCAGCCGTCAGCCATATTGAGCACCCGCTCCACCTCGCCGGAGAAATCGGCGTGGCCGGGGGTATCGATTATGTTGATTTTCACGCCCCGGTAGTTGATGGCGGTGTTCTTCGCCAGAATGGTGATCCCCTTCTCCCGCTCCAAAGCGTTGGAGTCCAGGATCAACTCCCCCACCTCCTGATTGGGACGGAAGGTATTGCTCTGCTTCAGCAGCCCATCCACCAGGGTAGTCTTACCATGATCCACGTGGGCGATGATGGCGACGTTGCGCAGGTCAGAGCGCACCGCTCTTCCGGTATCTACACTGTTCTCAAGGCTGGTTTCCAAAGGTTTCTTCCCATCCACCACACACAATTAGGGACGACCCGGCAGGTCGCCCCTGGGGGTGTTGATTGTTCAGATTGATTATACCGCACCGGGGCGTGGGGCGCCAGAACGTTGGACGCCGGCCTTACCCTTCGCTACATGGATCCTACCCAGGCCGCGGCCCTCTTGGCACAAATGGACGGTCTGGCCAAGCAACTGGTGGATGCGTCCCGCACGAAGTAGCCTGGATACCTCTGTCCGCGAAAAGGGGTTCAGCCGAAGCTGAACCCCTTTCATGCTGCCTCATCAACCTCTTGGACTGTCCGGATCAACCGTACTCTTCATCGAAAGCTGGATCCGGCCGCGGGCCGGGTCCACCCCCTTCACCCGCACCGTCACCACGTCCCCTACCCCCACCACCTCCAGGGGGTTCCGCACGAAGCGATCGGCCATCTCGGAGACGTGCACCAGGCCGTCCTGTTTCACCCCGATGTCCACAAAGGCGCCGAAGTCCACCACGTTGCGCACCGTCCCCTGCAGCAGCATCCCCTCCTTCAGATCCTCCATTTTCAGCACGTCCTTTCGGAGGATCGGCTTGGGCAGGGAATCGCGGGGGTCGATTCCCGGCTTCTCGAGGTTGCCCAGGATGTCCCTCAGGGTCGGGACCCCGGTACCCAATTCGGCCGCTAGATCCTCGAGGCTAGTCCTCTCCGCCGCAATCTGTTTCCGAAACCTGGCAACCCGCTGAGGCAACCTCTCCCCGCCGGCGGCTACCGGCAGTCGGTCCATCAGCTTTCGGCACACCTCGTAGCTCTCGGGATGGATGAAAGTATCATCCAGGGGGTTCTCGCCACCGGGGATCTTCAGGAAGCCCGCGGCCTGGACGAAGGTGGCCGCCCCGAGGCCGGAGACCTTCTTGAACTGCTCCCGGCAGGTGAAGGGACCGTGCTCGTTGCGGTAGGTCACCAGATTATCCGCCACACGGCGATTGATGCCCGAGACGTACTGCAGCAGTGAAACCGAGGCGGTGTTGGCGTCGACACCGGCGAAGTTGACGCAGGAGATCACCACCCGATCCAACTCCCTGCCAAGCTCCTTCTGGTCGACGTCGTGCTGGTAGAGCCCGACCCCAACCGATTTGGGATCGATCTTCACCAGCTCCACCAGGGGATCCTGAAGCCTGCGAGCTATGGAGATGTTGCCCCGCTGCGCAGCCT
>JAJYNT010000266.1 GCA_021786215.1 Chloroflexota bacterium
CACTCGCAGCAGGCCGTCTGCAAACTGGTTCTGGCGCACCGCAGCCCAGACTCCCATGGGGATCCCGATCAGGGCGGAGAAGAGGGTTGCCAGGAGGGCCAGTTCCAGGGTGACGGCCATGCTGTCCTCCAAGTGCCCGGCAACCGTGCCGCCCAGACGCCAGGAGTTGCCCAGGTTGCCGGTGGCCACGCCGGCGATCCAGGTCAGGTATTGCTGATACCAAGGTTGGTTGAGGCCGAAGAAACGGCGCAGTTCCTCCATCTGCTGAGGACTTGACTGACCTTGGATGTCTATCATCTGGCTGACCACGTCGCCGGGCACCATCCTGAGCAGGATGAAGATGGCGAGGGTCAGCCCGATCAGTGTAGGCACCATGTAGGCGATTCGCCGCAGGACGTAGCTATACAATTCGGGACCCCCTGGCAGCCCTCCAACGAGAGAAGGGCCCGGGTTCGGGGGCGAGAGGCTTCGTCCCCCGAACCCGGGCCTGGACTCCGTTACCCTTGGAGCGTGACGTACGGCAGGTTGTTATAGTAGCCGGAGGGATGTTGCTTGAAGTTATGCACCTTCTTGTTCTGGGCGGTGATGATGTCGGCGGAGTAAAGCGGGATCCACGGTACCTGCTCGGCACACAGCTTCTGCACCTGCAGGTAGATCTTCTCTCGCTCCGCCCTGTCCAGCGTGGTGCGCCCCTTGTCCAGCAAAGCCGAGACCTCGTCGTTGTTCCAGCGACGGAAGTCCATGCCCTGCGGCCGCTTGTGCAGGTGGTTGTAGAAGAGCATGTCCGGGTCGATGAAACCGCCCCAGGAGTTCATGGTGAAGGTGTTGAACTTCCTCTTGAGGAAGTTGTCCATCCAGATCCCCAGGTCCACCTGCTGGATCTCGGCATTGATCCCGATGTCTTTCAGATTCTCCACGATCACCTGCGCCGCGGCGTTCAAGGCGCTGTACCCGACGATGCTCTGCAGGGTCAGCTTCATAGGCGTGCTGACGCCAGACTGCTGCAGCAACTGCTTGGCCCGGTTCACATCCCGCTTGAAGAAGGGGTTCCCCTCCGGCGGCATGGCGCCCCACAGGGCAGGCGGGTACCCTCCCAGCAGTGTGCCCAGGCCACTGATAGCCGCCTGCATGATGGCCGGCCGGTCCAGAGCCACGGAGATCGCCTGGCGCACCTTGACGTTGTTGAATGGAGCGGTATCCAGCGGGAAGTCCAGGATGTCCCATCGGATCGCTGGGGTGCGAGTAGTGGTCAGATTGGGATCATCCTTGGTGAGGAAGTAGTTCTTGTTGTCCTCGAAGAGCGCGAGGTCCACCTCCCCCGAACGGAGCCCTGCGACGATATTGGCCTCGTCTGGAATGATCCTGATTACCAACTCGTCCAGGCTCACGTCCTTGGCGTGCCAGGAGTTGGGGTTCTTCTGGAGCACCAGCTGCTGGTTCTGCACGAACTCCTTGACGATGAAGGGACCCGAACCTATGGCTGTCTGCTTCAGGTCTGCCTGCTTGTCCCCATCCTTGGGGATGATGAAGGCGTAGCGGCCCCCGAGAGCCGCCAGGAGGGGAGCGGTAACCGCGGTCAGCTCCAGTTCGACGGTATACTTGTCTGCCGGCTTGGCGCTCTTTATCGTACTGTAGAAAGCCTTGCCTGGGGAATTCAGCACTCGCTGCAGGGAGTAGACCACGTCCTCGGCATCCACTTCCTTGCCGTTGCTGAACTGCGCCCCCTTCCGGAGGTGGAACACCCACTTGGTGCCGGTCGTTTCGTAGCTTTCGGCCAGACCCGGGCGGATGGTCAGATCGTCGTTCCACTCGACGAGGGTGTCGTACATCAGCATACTCCGACGCATGCGCGCGTCGGAGATCTCCATTTGGGGATCGAGGTTGGGGGTGTCGACCTTGGTGGCGAAGACCAGCCTCCCGCCCTTCTTGGACGCTGATGCGGCCTGGGTCGGTGCAGCGGAGGGGGGTGCGCCAGCCGGGGCCGTGGCTGCTTTCGCCCCACCAGCGGCCGGAGCCGCGGCGGGTGAATTGGCCCCACAGGCGGCTAACAGCATGCTGAGGCTGCCGGCCGCGGCAGCTTTCAGGATATCGCGGCGGGTGACCCGATAACCGTTCCGCCGAGCCTCTTCAACGATCCGGTTGATATCGTCCATGGGACCTCTCTGCCTTTCTCCCGTTTATATGGGCCACTACTCTATAGCCATGCCGGCCTCGAAGCCGCTGCGAACCGCCGTGGCCAGGTTGCCTGGCTTGGCACAGTCGCCGACCAGCCGGACATCGAACCCCTTTTCAGCCAACTGTTTGGCCAGGCCATCCTCGGGCTTCACCCCTGTGGCGAAGACTACTGTGTCCACGTCCTGGATTCGGTTGGAGATGCCACCCCGTTCGTAGTTGACCGCGCCCCGTTCTAGCGAGGTCACCTTCGAGTTGGTGAAAATGTCTACGCCGCTCTCGGCCAGTCGCTGTAGCAGAAGGTCGTGGTTCCACCAAATCAGCTCGGTGGCAACGTTGGGCAGCATCTCGATGATGGTCACATTCTTGCCCCCGGCGGCTAGGAACTCGGCTGTCTCGCAGCCGACATCGCCTCCCCCCACGATGACCACCCTTTGCCCGGGTTCCACCTGCCTGGCCAGGACCTCCCAGGCGGTTACCACCTGCTGGTCGCGGATGGGCACGGGTGGTATCGTCGGCTTCGCTCCCGCTGCCAGGATCACCACGTCGGGTCGCTCTGCCTGCAGCCTTTCTGCGGTCACCTCGGTCCCCAGAATCACCTTGACGCCAGACCGGGCGACTGCCTGCCGTTGATACTGGAGGTACTGCCCCATCTCCTCCTTGTGAGGGGGTGTGGCAGCCAAAGGGATCTGCCCGCCCAACTCGGTTCCCCGCTCGTACAGGGTCACCTGATGGCCTCGCCGCGCGGCGGCCGTGGCGGCCTCCATCCCCGCTACGCCCCCTCCCACCACCGCTACTCGTTTGGGCTGCTTCGCTGGGGTGAAGTCGAAAAGTGTCTCGCGGCCGGCTGTCGGGTTCACCACGCAGGCGGAATCCAGTCCCCGCACGGTCCGGCCGTGGCAGTCGGGAGCGGCGCAGGTAAGGCAAGGGCGTATCTCCTCCCACCGCCCCTCGGCGGCCTTGGCCGGCCAGTAGGGATCGGCAATCACCGCTCGCCCCAGGGCGATCAGGTCGGCCTTACCCTCCGCTAGTACGGCCTCTGCCACATCGGGCAGGTGTAGCTTGCCCACCGCTATCACCGGAACCTGCACCGCTTGACGTACGGCCGCCGCCAGGGGCAGCAGGACCCCGCCAGGACCATCCAAGTTGGAGGGGACGCTCTGGGCGGAAGTCTCTCCAATGCCTCCAGAGATGTCCAGGATGTCCACGCCGGCAGCTTCCAGGATCCGAGCGGTAGCTACGCCTTCTCGAAGGGTGACGCCGCCGGGGACGAACTCATCGCCGCACAGCCGGACCATGATTGGGTAGTCCTGGCCCAGCAGCTCTCGGGTCCTGGCGACGATCTCCACCAGTATTCGGGCTCGATTCTCGATGCTCCCGCCGTATCGATCCTCTCGTCTGTTC
>JAJYNT010000104.1 GCA_021786215.1 Chloroflexota bacterium
AAGCCCGCCCGGATATATCCCTTCGGCATCAGCCGGGATCGGCTGGAGAACATGATCCACTCGCTCAGGCTTCCCGTGAACATAGTCCGAGATCCCGGTTCCTCGGATGTGGTGCTCACCTCCAAGAACTATTACCGGCGGAAGCCCCAGGCTCTTCGGGAGGCCGAGGCGGCGGGGATCCCCGTCTACGTCATCAAGAGCAACACCGACGCCCAGATCGAGGGGGCGCTGATCAACATCTTCGAGCTGGAGACGGCCGACCCTACGGCCTACGCCCTCCAGGAGGCCGAGGATGCGGTGTCCCAGGTGCTGGCCAGCAACAAGCCCGTGGAGCTATCGCCTCAGAGCGCCTACATCCGCCGGCTGCAGCACCAATTGGCCGAGCAGTACAATCTGGCCAGCCGCAGCAAGGGCAGGGAGCCCTATCGGCGGGTAAGAATCTTCAAGGCAGAGCAGGAGTAAGTGGGGGCATTTCTGGTTTTCGAGGGCCCGGAGGGTGGCGGGAAGTCCAGCCAGGCCAGGGCGTTGGCCGATCGGCTCACCGGGGTGGGCTACCCTGTGGTCCTCACTCGGGAGCCCGGCGGCACGCCGCTGGGGGACGCCATCCGGCAGATCCTTCTCCCCGCCACCTCCGTGGCCATCTCCCCCAGGAGCGAAGTCCTTCTCTATAGCGCCTCGCGGGCGCAGCTGGTGGAGGAGGTAATCTGCCCGTCGCTGGACCAGGGGCAGGTGGTGGTATCCGATCGCTTCAGCTACTCCACCATCGCCTACCAGGGTTACGGCCGCGGCCTGGGGGTGGAGCCGGTTGCCTCGGTGGTCCGCTTCGCCACCGGCTCCCTGGAACCCGACCTGATCATCCTGCTGGACCTGGAGCCTCGGGTGGGGCTGGAGAGGAAGCGGGGCGATTTCCTGGCCGGCAGCACCGAGGAGTGGAACCGCTTCGAGGAGGAGGAGCTGGCCTTCCACCAGAGGGTGCGGGAGGGCTACCTGGCGATGGCCAAGGCCGACCCGGAGCGTTGGCTGGTGCTGGACGCTTCATTGCCCTTTGGGACACTTCAAGATAGAATTATGGAGACAGTGTCCATCCTGCTGGACCGTAAGCGGGTGCTGCGGCGGCCGGCGTAGCGACGGGAGGAGAGGATGAAGTTGGTCGTGGCCATCGTGCAGAGGGAGGATGCCGGCACCCTTATCGATGCGCTCACGGAGAAGGGATATCGGGCCACCCGGATCAATACCGCCGGCGGCTTTCTGAAGGAGGGGAACGCCACGGTCCTGGTAGGGGTTGAGGACCCGGCGGTCGATGAAGTTCTCTCCCTGGTGGAAGCCAGCTGCAACACTCGGACCCAGTACATCAACCCTCTCCCGCCGGTAATGGAGCCTGGCGAGTTCTACATGCCGTATCCCGTTGAGGTGCAGGTAGGCGGAGCCACGGTCTTTGTCCTGAACGTGGAGCGCTGCGAGCGGCTCTAGGGAGACCCCATTCTTCCCTCTCCCTTTGGGAGAGGCGTGGACCGGCCACAGGGCAGGTCCGCGGGGTGAGGGCTGAAGTCTGGCCTCGAGCCCCATAGCCTCTGCTTATCCCCTTTCCGTTGCGTAGAGAGGATCAGCTTGACCGGAACGGTTCTCAATGTGTCCACGGTCCTGCTGGGTGGGACCGTGGGGGCGCTTGTTGGCGAGCGGCTGCCGGATCGCTTCAGGGAGACGGCGCTGCACGCCATAGGCCTGATGACCCTTCTAATAGGCTTCCAAATGGCGCTCGGCACTCGGAGCGCCATCATCGTGCTTGGAAGCGTTGTGATCGGAGCCCTTCTCGGCGAGGCGGCAGGGATCGACGATGGCCTGAAAGCCCTGGGCGATTGGGTGGAGGCGAAGGTTCAAGAGATTAGCGCTGGCGCGAATCGTGCAACAGTTGCAGGGGGACGAGGCAAAGGTGAGTCCCTCTTCAGCAAGGGTTTCGTTACCGCTAGTCTCGTGTTCTGCGTCGGCCCCATGACCATTCTAGGTTCCTTTCAGGATGGCCTCACCGGCGTCTACGACACACTGGCGGTGAAATCCGTGCTTGATGGATTCACGGCAGTGGCACTGGCATCCTCCCTTGGATGGGGGGTGGTTCTCTCCTCCGCTGTGGTGCTGGTCTATCAGGGCGCGTTGACCCTGGGTGCGGTATGGGCGAAACCCCTCCTTTCTGAGTCCGTGGTGACAGAAATGACGGCCGCCGGTGGGCTCCTCATCGTGGGTATCGGGCTGAACATCCTGGGAATCACCAAGATCCGGGTCGCCAACATGTTGCCTGCTCTGGTGATAGCCCCGCTGCTGGTGGCGCTAGTAGGCCCCAGGTAGAACCTTGGAACGTGGGAGTAGCCGATGACCAAGTACATTTTCGTCACGGGTGGTGTGGTGTCCTCGGTGGGAAAGGGGATCACCGTTGCCTCGTTGGGCCGGATCCTGAAAAGCCGCGGCATTACCGTCTCCGTCCAGAAGCTGGATCCCTACATCAACGTCGACCCGGGCACCATGAGCCCCTTCCAGCACGGAGAGGTGTTCGTCACCGACGACGGTGCCGAGACCGATCTGGACCTCGGCCACTACGAGCGGTTCATCGACGTGAGCCTCACCCGTGCCAGCAACGTCACCTCCGGCCAGATCTACAAGAGCGTCATCGGTCGGGAGCGTCGCGGAGATTTCCTCGGTGGCACCATCCAGGTGATCCCCCACATAACCAACGAGATCAAGGAGCGGATCACCCGGGTTGCGAAGCAGACGGGCGCCCAGGTGGTCATCGTCGAGGTAGGGGGCACGGTGGGCGACATCGAGAGCCTGCCCTTCATGGAGGCGATCAGGCAGATGCGGCGGGACGTCGGGGAGGACAACGCCCTGTACATCCACCTGACGCTGCTCCCCTACATCGGCTCGACCCACGAGTTGAAGACCAAGCCCACGCAGCATTCGGTCAAGGAGCTTCGGGGCATCGGCATCCAGCCCGACGTGATCGTGTGCCGGTCCGACTACCCGGTTAGCGACGAGCTGAAGGAGAAGATCGCCCTCTTCTGCAACGTGGAGAAGCGGGCGGTGGTTCCCCTGGAGACCGTTCCCAGCATCTACCAGGTCCCCCTGATCCTGGAGGAGGCCGGGCTGGGCGATTTCGTGGTGGAGCGGCTGGGGTTGCCCGATCGCAAGGCCGAGCTGGCCGAGTGGCAGGCAATGGTGGAGGGGAGCCAGCAGCTCAAGGACGAGATAATAGTGGGGGTGGTCGGCAAGTACGTGGGGCTGCACGACTCCTACCTGAGCGTCAAGGAGGCCCTCTTCCACGCCGGCCTTCACGAGAACCGGCGGGTGCGCCTCGTCTGGATCGACTCGGAGGATCTGGAGCGGGAGGGGGACGACCGCCTCAAGGAGTTGAACGGCATCGTGGTGCCGGGCGGTTTTGGGTATCGAGGAGTCGAGGGGATGATCCAGGCCGCTCGCTACGCCCGCGAGCACGACATCCCCTACTTCGGGCTGTGCCTGGGCATGCAGATCATGGTGATTGAGCTGGCCCGGTACGTGCTGGGTACCTCCGAGCCGAACAGCAC
>JAJYNT010000033.1 GCA_021786215.1 Chloroflexota bacterium
CGTGCTGGTCCAGGTCGATGCCGAGGTCGGCCCACATCTGCCTGTTGTCTGTGATCATCTTCCTGCGCTCCTTTTCGAGACGCACTTCAAGATGGAACTGGCGGGACGCTCTGAGGCGTCCCGCCAGCACCTTCTCAGTCTCGGAAGGGGTCAGGACAGCGAATCACGGCTCGCCAGGTGGGCCCATCGCGGTCCTGGGGGAGAGGGACGCTCTTAGAGCAGACGACTGATGCAGAACCTGCATCGATCCACTATGGGTTCAGATTCAGGTCTGGCTGAGGCACAGCCACTCGGTCATCGCCCTCACCCCCTTTCCTGTAAGGTTCTCTTCTCTGCCAGGAGTCACGCAAAGCTGCGGCAAAGGCGAGTCTATCATTGCGGGCGAGTAGGGCGCAATCGCCGTTTCCTGGCAACCTGGCCCTTCTCTACAAGGCTCGTCAACACGCAATAGGATAAGAAAAGACCCGGCGACCTATCTTCGAGTAGAGGTTGCCGGGTCTCTGTTTTCCGGTCCGATCCGATACCTATGCCCGCACGGGGCTCACGAGCCGGTTCTCATCCCGGCTCCGCGCTCACTCAGGAACGCTTCAGGGTGACCTCATGAACTCCTGGACTGGCCTCGCGGCTGTCGAAACCATACCCCCGGGAAGCCGCCATCTTCTGCAGGTTGGCCACCGACGCCTCCCGATCCACTACTACCCCCAGATCGCCCGCCACGGCGTTCAGGGCTTGCTTGACCTGGTGAGTGGCATCGGGCACCGGCAGGCCCCGGCTTGGATCCAGCGGCTGCCCTCGGGTATCCAGGCGGTTTCCGATGAGGTTCAATCCCGGCCGGTACTCACGCTGGAGCTCCTTCTCGGCAGCAGCGAACTCGGCGTCGGTCAGGTCCCCCCTTCCGAACAGAACACAGTGGCAGACTCCCCTCGCCTCGACGTCGGCGGGTGCGAAGGCGCATGGGCAGAGCAGTTTCATGTCCAGGCCCTCGTCACCCGAAGGCTCGAAGCAAGGACACTGCTGCCTGCCGTAGAGATCGCGGCTCTCCTCGATCCAGATCTTCAGGTTGGTGTAGAACATCGCGTGCGGATTCACTCGCAGCCCTTTCGCCCGGGCGTAATTCTGGATCCACACGTCGTCACGCTTCATCCTTTTCCGGTACTTCCACCAACCCGCAATGAAGTCCCGGTACATGTTCAGGTCCGCCATGAGACTCGACAAATGCTTACTCTCCTCTATATGAGACTGAGGACCGGACCAGAGCCCGGGTCCGGACGCGGATGGTCTCCACTGATGGAAAGACGGCGCCCAGCTCCAGCATCCGTGCCTTTTCCTGCTTGGGAGAACTCTTCACCCGTCGGACCCAGGATCGATCTATTATACCTGTAGGGGGTATCAGCCAGACAGGAGCTGTGGCCTGGGTGAGGAGGGGGTGGGTGGTAAGGTGGAGAGATGCGATCCCAAATGCCTGCGTTGTGCCGGTGGCAGGAACGAGTGGTGACCGTCTGCCAGGGACAATGCCGCTCGGGCGGACGGCGACAGAGAGTGCCCGCGCGGAGTATCCACAGGGTGCCACTGACGATGCGCCGATGGTCTTCGGCAGGATGGCCAGTATGCGGCTTCTACGGTGGAACGGTCAGTGGATAGAACTCCAGATACAGGCCGAGGGCAAACTCGAGTTGGGAGGTGAAGGGCTGTCTGCCACTGGACGTCTTGGAGCTCGGATACCAACCGGAGATGGAGACAGCGGCAATCTTAGACGGATGGAGGCCATCAGAGGCCGCCGAGGACGTGCGAGCCTCCTTCACCCTGTACCCCCAGCAGCCAACGACTTCCACTCCGCAGCCTACGGAAAGGCCACCTTGTGCCAACCTTCGCGCAAGAATCCAGCCGTGTGCCAGCCTTCACGCAAAGACCGTGCAAACCTTCGCGCAAATTACCGGCAAGACCCGGGGAATCGAGGCCTTGACATACCTCTTGCAATTTGCTATACCATGCATTGCAGATTGCAAGAGGAGGGCACATGAGGCTCGGCGAGAAGCTCCAGCACCTTCGCTACCTGGAAGGCCTCCAACGGGGGCTCGGCAGGGCCATGACCAAGGCGGAGTTGGTGCGCGCCATGCGGCAGGAGTTGGGTGAAGCCATCAGCCACCCCTACCTCTGCCAGCTGGAGGGGGGAAGCAGGGTTCACATGACCGCCAGAACCCGGGAGCTGTTGGCCCGCTTCTTCCAGGTGCTGCCGGGCTACCTGGTGGACGACCCGGAGGGGTTCCAGACCGCCCTACGAACCGAGTTGCCCCTCGGGTCGGACGGGCTGCGTGGATGGTTTCTCACCCAGGCGGAGGCGCTGCGAGATGAGCCCTATCTGGCCCATCTGCTGTTCAAGCTTTCCCGAACCGACGATCCGATTCGTTTCATCACCCTCCTGGACCGGCTGCTGGAGCTGCCGCCGGACGACATCGACAGGATCGGCCGGGAGATCGAGGAGAGGAGCACGGCACCATGAGCGATGGTGGGGTTCAGGAGATCCGCTCCCAACTGATGGAGATAAGGCGGCTCCTGGTTGAGGCCATGGCCGACGAACAGCGGCTGTACCAGCGCCATGCAGAGGAGGGCAGGGAGGCCGAGCGGTGGAGGCGAAGGGCTGAGCTGGCCATCAGCAGGGGTGCCGAGGAGTTGGCTCAGGCGGCTCTGGGTCGCTCCGTGGATCACGGCGCCATGGCCTCCCGCCTCATGGATCAGTACCAGGCTCAGAGAGATTACGTCGAAAGGATGAAGGCCAGGCTACGGGAGCTCGAGTCTCGTCCCCGAGTCCAAACCGCCACCCCCTCTCGTCCGATGGCCCAACTGGAGCGAAGGATGGCCCTGTGGGAGAGGTGGGAGGAGAGGACACTGCTCGCCGCGCGTAGCGACCTGGAAAGGGACCCGCTGGCCGAGAAGCTGGAGACCCTGGAGCGGGAGGAGCGATTGGAGCGCCAGTTGGCCGAGCTGAAGCAACGGCTCGGAGGTAAGCCCCTTCTGCCAGAGGGAGAGGCGTGACACCGCACCAGCTCGCGTCACGAGGTGAGCCGGCAGTTTCCCTCTCCCAGAGGGAGAGGGTCAGGGTGAGGGCTCGGCGTTCGGCGCTTAGGACTCAGCACTTGGCAGCCGCTTGTTTGGGAGGTGATCGGTGATGTTCCCCATACCGGATACCCTGGCGGCCTTCTATCTGATCTGTTTCGCCGTGGGATTCCTGTTCGTCTTCGTCTCCCTTTTCCTGGGCCTCTCCCATGACACATTGCACCTGCCGGGACTGTCTCATATTGACGGGGACCATGGCGGGCTGGAAATGCCGCACCACGAGGCAGGCGGGATGGAGGGCGCCGATGGCGGGGATGTTGGAGGGTCGACAGGCTCCCAGGTCGCTTCAAATGGGGTGGGCAATATCGCCCAGCCGGCCCACGCCGCCGGCCACGGGGTGTCGCCCCTCAACCTGAGCACGGTCATGGCGTTTCTCACCTGGTTCGGGGGAGCCGGGTACCTGCTGAGGGTTTACACGGGTCTCTGGGGCGTGGCCAGCGTCGTGGCCG
>JAJYNT010000214.1 GCA_021786215.1 Chloroflexota bacterium
CGCCGTAGCGGTAGTGGTACGCCCTATGTGGCGCCAGCGCTGGTATCGTTTCTTCAACAGACGAGACACGGGCTCGCGTGAGAGGGCGGCCACCTCGTCCCGAAGGGCCCTTCTCAGAAGTAGCGCCGCGCGCTCGTGGTCCAGGTGTGCTCCCCCCTCGGGCTCCGGCACCAGTCCGTCCACCAGACCGAGGGCCATCAGGTCGTGGGAGGTCAGCTTCAGGGACGAGGCAACACTGGGTGCCTGAGCAGAATCCCGATAGAGGATAGCGGCAGCTCCTTCCGGTGCGATCACCGAGTAGATGGCGTTCTCCATCATCAGCACCCGGTCGGCCACTCCCAGCGCCAGCGCGCCGCCGCTGCCACCCTCCCCTATCACGACGGAAAGCACAGGGGTGGGCAAAGCGGACATGAGAGCCATGCTGTGGGAAATCGCCCCTCCTAGCCCTCCGGCTTCCGATTCCAGGCCCGGGTCCGCCCCCGGCGTGTCTATCAGGGTGAGCAGCGGGAGGCCCCACTTGGCGGCCAGGCGCATCGCTCTCTGGGCCTTCCGGTATCCCTCGGGCCGCATGTGGCCGCCCCGTCGCGACGGATCACCCCGGTGCCCCCGCTCCTGCGCGATCACTATCAGCGCCTGGCCGTCCAGGTCGGCCAGGCCACACACCACGGAAGGGTCGTCGCCCACTGCCCTGTCACCATGGATCTCGACGAAAGAGGAGAGCATCCTGTGGAGGTGGTCCATGGAGGTCGGCCGGTTGTCGTGGCGCGCCCTCTCCACGGCCGTCCAGGCGTTGCCGCTTACTTCGGCCGCCGGCGTGGGGGAGGGGCGGCCGGATGCCTTCAGGTGCCCGGCCGTGGCAAGCCTGAGAAGTTCGCCGATCACGCTCTTGGTCTTCGGTCGAGGGACTATGCCATCTATCTGCCCCTTCTCGAGCAGGAATTCGGCCGTTCGGGGCGCCTCGGCCTCCCCCTCGCCCGCCAGCGCCTTGGCGACGCGGGGACCCGCGAAGCTGATGAGGGCCCCCGGCTCCGCCAGCAGGACATCGCCCAGCGTCCCGAAGCTGGCATAAACGCCCCCCGTGGTGGGATTCGCAAACAGGACTACGTAGGGTACCCGCTTGCTGTGAAGCTGCTGCACCGCCGCGGAGGTCTTGGCCATCTGGGCCAGCGACAGCATCCCCTCCTGCATGCGGGCACCTCCGCTGCAGGTGACGGCCACGAGTGGCAGACGTTTTCTTGCGGCCAGCTCGCAGGCCGCGGCGACCTTCTCCCCGACCACGGAGCCCATGCTGCCGCCCAGGAAACGGAAGTCCAGCACCACCAGCGCGGCGGCCTGTCCCTCGATAGTGCAGGTTCCCGCCACCGCGGCGTCGGCAAGGCCCGTCTTGCGCCGTGCTTCCCCGAGCCGCTCACGATAGGGCACCCGATCCACGAAGCCGAGGGGATCCGTGGGGTAGAGGTTGGTCAGGATCTCCTTGAAGCTGCCCGGGTCGGCAAGCAAGGCGATGCGCTCGTGGGCGGAGAGGGTGTAGTGGCGTCCACAGTGGGAGCAGATCTTGAACCGAGCATAGAGGGGATCTTGTGAGAGGTCGCTGCCGCAACCCTCGCAGGGCTGGGTCGTTGGCTGGGAAGCCTCATCGTCAGCGTGGCCGGACTCCGTCCGGCCGAACAACCTCACCATTCTGAGCCTCCTCAAGTCCCGAGAGGTCGGTCGAGAGAATTCTCTCGGCGCGTATGAGTGCAACATTGTATACAAATATGTGGACACCTCCATTGTACTTCTGGTTGCGGTGGTGTCAAGTAGGTAGTGAATGATGCTCCATCTTGGGGCACGCCGTCTTGACCCG
Source organism: Chloroflexota bacterium (assembly GCA_021786215.1). Next base: position 1,847 of record JAJYNT010000214.1, read on the forward strand.
CGGGGTGAACAGGTGCCAAGCTTTCCACTGGGAAGTTTCCCCTCGTGGATACATGGTGGGCTATTCTGTTTGCCAGGAGAGACAACGATTTTCGGGAAGAACCCCCTGGGCAGCCGTGTGATGTGCCGCGAACAGCGGCGGGCTCCGGCGGGGGCATGGTTCAGGACAGTGGTAACGGGTGTAGCGTCGCCCCTTGTGGGCGACGTGGCCACCCTCGGGGACAAGCCTCGACGCTACATGCGTCAACCGTTACCCTGTCTAGCCCCGCGTGTGAACCATTCCCCGGTGGATACCGCGGGGTTTGTGGCGGAGAAGATCCTGGCGGCGGCGGTGAACGAGCCGTCAGAGCAGTATATGGGGTGATGAGAGGGGCCTCACTCGGTCTCTAGGCAGCTCCTCGCCCCGGCTCCTCTTTACCGCCAAGCTCCTCGTCGGTGCTCTCCTCGACGGCCTCCTCACCGAAGGTGGTTCCTGCCCGGGACCACCCGGTGGCCCCCGTATTGCCGCTGCCGGTGTCCCCGGTGTCGGTTCCCGAGCCGATGCCGTGGCCGCTGGAGGGCCTGATCACCGTACGTGCTGTGTTGGTGCCACCGTAGCCGGCTGGGCCTCCCAAGGATTCTGCTCCCTCCACTGGGAAATCGGCTCCGTCCAGGTCGATCTCCCCCCGTAGGGCGCGGATCACCTCGCTCGGGTTGTGAAATATCGCCCCGTTGGCGAGATCGTCGAACAGCCCTTCCGGGAGATCTGGAAGCTGGGCTGAGATCTCCTCGGTGGTGAGCGGGCCTGTCCAATCGATCCTGCTCAGCTCTCGCTCGACGTACTTCTCGTCGATTCCGTTCTGCTCAAATGGGTTCATTTGGCGATCACCTCGTCGTACGGGTGGCACGACCCGTACCAGGGCAGTAGACCGCTCCATCCGAGACCGCGCCTAAGCACTTGGCCTGGGATAGAGTGCACAATCCGCCGTCATGCCCGCGCAAGCGGGCATCCAGCGTTCTCGCCGCGCGGTAGTGGCCTGGACCCCCGCTTTCGCGGGGGTGACGATGGACAGTCTGTCTGGGGACACCTGCCTAGAGGAACATGTTGGCCAGATCGACTACCAGGGTCTGCCCGCTGATGCTCTGATTCGTGGCCAGCAGGACCACGGCTCTTGCCACATCGTCGACGTCGAGAGCCCGGCCGAACCTCATGGACTTCTCGTACCTCCCAGCATCATTCTCTCGACCCTCCCACCAACGTGTAAGCATCAGATTGGGCGCGACGGCGTTGACGCGGATCTTGGGTGCCAGCGCAATGGAGAGAGCCTTGGTCAGGTGTAGAATGCCGGCCTTGGAGACCGCGTAGGGGATGCTGCTACCGCCGGGAACCACACCCGCGGTCGACGCGACGTTGACTATCGCGCCGCCTCCGCTCTCACTCATGCGCAACGCCGCCGCGCGACAGACCAGGTAGGTGCCTTTCAGGTTCACGTCCATGATCTCGTCCCACACGGATTCGTCCACAGCTTGGATGTCCGGGAAGGGGACGAAGCGGGTGATGCCGGCATTGTTCACCACCACATCGATAGTACCGTGGGTGTCGTAGACTTCGTCGATAAGGGCGTCCGTCTCCGACCCAATGGCGATGTTGGCCCGGTGCAGGGACACCTCGGCTCCAAGAAGTCTCAAGGACTCTGCGCCTGCCAACGCCTGGGCCTCGGATCTCGAGTAGCCTAC
>JAJYNT010000284.1 GCA_021786215.1 Chloroflexota bacterium
ATCGTTCCCGTCGGCCATGGGCCGGTAGAGGGGCTGATTTGGCGCGAGGGAGCGCTGATTCCGGCTACCAGGTTGAGACCCCTGCTAGGGCTCCCCGACGGGACCGATGTGGCCGGGCACGGCGTGCTGATCCGGTCGAAAGAGGGGATACTCTGCCTGATAGTGGACGAGGCGCTGGACCTGATAGAGGTTCCGGCAGGTTCGATCATGGACCTGCCCCCGTTGGTCGTGCGGGCCACCGGAGTGGAGGGACTGAAGTCGGCCGCGTCGGTAGGTAAACTGCTTCTCATAGCCGATCCGGTGCTGCTTCTAGGTACGGAAGGGGTTGCGAGTCTAATGTCAGAGGCCGCGCGCATCGGGGGTCCAGCAGCCGGTCGCGATAACGGGAACTCGGAGTAAGAGATGTCCATGGGCATCGATCGGTCCGCCTATATGGGGGCTTTCCGGGAGGAGATGCTGGAGCATCTCCAACAGGTGACCCAGGGGCTGCTTTCTCTGGAGAGCCATCCCGAAGATGGCTCAGTCGTAGGAGAGTTGTTCCGCCGTGTTCACACCATCAAGGGCTCAGCCCGGATGATGGGTTTCACGGAGATGGCGGACCTGGCTCACTCGATGGAAGATGTGCTAGACCAGATGCGGTCGGGCCGGCTGCGTGCCGGCGCGCCGCTGTTGGACGCCATGCTGAGTGCTGTGGACCTGCTAAGGGAGCTGGCGAAGAACCCTTCGCCTGGCGACGGCGACCGACCCGACGTGCAGGCAGTTCTGCGGTGGCTCGCGGATCTCGGCGGTGGTTCCGCCAACGTGGCGGAGGGTCCAGCCCCCACGCTTCCCGACCAACCCCCCGCCCCAGTGAGAGCCGAACGGATAGACGCTGGCAGCCGTGACACAGTTCGGGTCGGAGTTGGACGTATCGATACCATTCTAAATCTGGCCGGCGAACTGATGGTACTGGAGGCAGCGCGGAAGCAGTGGCTAGAGGATCTCAGCCAGTGGACGCAAATGCTGGACACCGCGGGGGCGGTAGCGCGAAACGCTGGTTTGAAGGGGTTGAGCGATCAGGCTCAGCAGCTATCTAGCGACGCGGCTAGGGCAGCGAAGAGGTATCGGCGACTGTTTGTCCAGCAGGCTGAGTTGGTTCGAGAGCTACACTACCAGGTTTCGACCCTGCGAATGTTGCCAACTAGGTCCATCTTCTCGACTCTTCCGCGAGCCGCCCGGGACCTTGCCAAAGAGGAAGGCAAGGAGGTGGAGGTCGTCACACAGGGTGAGGACACCGAAGTCGATCGGGAGGTGCTCGAGCGGGTGCGGGATCCGTTGCTCCACCTACTGAGCAATGCCATCCATCACGGTATTGAGATCCCCTCAGACAGAGCTGCGGCCGGGAAGCCGAGGGTGGGAAGGGTCCGCATAACCGCGTACAGCCGTGGCGAGCAGGCGGTCATTGAGGTGGAGGACGACGGCGCGGGAGTGGACTTTCCAGCTGTGCGCCAGGCGGCCGTCGGTCTAGGAATGCTGGGCACGGCCGACGCGGAGCAGTTGGACGACTCGGAATCTGCTCGCTTGCTCTTCTTGCCTGGCCTGACCACCAGCAGGGTAGTCAGCGGGGCTTCAGGTCGAGGCGTAGGACTGGATGTCGTGAAGTCGGAGCTCGACGCCCTGAAGGGACGGGTATTCCTGGAGACCAGGAAGGGCGAGGGAACGAAAGTTGGCCTCGAGTTTCCCATTACCATGGCCTTCACGCACGTGCTGCTGGTGGAGATCGGACAGTCCATCTATGGGATCCCCTGCTCCTCCACGCAAGGGATCGCCGAGGTGCCAACGAAGGTGGTCCTGCGCACCCTGCGTGGCCGCGAGGCGTTGGACATGACAGGTCGCGCTGTACCTCTGGTGTGGACCCACCGGCTGCTGGGTGTGGAGCCTGCCCATGCGGCCGAGATGGCCCGATGGCCGGCGTTGCTGCTGGGCCCGGCGGAGAGACCGATGGCCTTCGCTGTGGACCGGGTTATCGGCGACGAGAATGTGATCGTCAAGCCGCTGAGTCCGCTCCTTCGCCGGCTTCCCAACGTGTCTGGAGGGATCATCCTTGGGGATGGCCGTGTTGCCTTGCTACTTTCTGCCACAGCGCTAATGGACGCCGCCATCGGACATCAGACTTCACCGCCTGTGACTCCTCCCTCGCGGAAGGCGAGGGCAAAGGCTTTGCGGTTGCTGGTGGTGGACGACGCTGCCATCAGCAGGGAACTTGAGAGGGGGATCCTGTCGGCAGCCGGTTACGAGGTGGAGACCGCGGTGGATGGGGTGGATGCCCTGGAGAAGCTGAAGTCCGGCGACTATGCACTCCTGGTGGCGGACGTGGATATGCCGAGGATGAACGGACTGGAGCTGACCGCAACCATCAGGGCGGACCCATCGATGGCCGAGTTGCCTGTGGTGATAGTGAGCGCCAGGGAGAGCGATGAGGATCGCAGGCGAGGAATGGAGGTTGGAGCCCAGGCGTATGTTGGCAAGGGCTCCTTCGACCAGACGACGCTGTTAGATGCCATCGAATCCCTTATTGGTTGAGTTGGAGTCGCGGGGGGATCTTGAAGTCAGGTTGAGAGGCAGCTCTTTGGTGGAGAAACCGGGTAGTTACCTGACTCGAAGCGAATATCTCCTATTCCAGGACTTGATTGGGAGTGCTAGCGGCCTTCACATCCAGGAGAGGGATTGGACGCCACTACGCGCCGCACTGTGCGAGCGGGCATCCGCCGTCCAGAGCAGCAGCTTCGGCGAGTATTACGAGCTGTTGCGCGCTTCTGACGGAACCGAGGAGCTGAGTCGGCTGATAGAGCTGTTGACTGTGCACGAGACAGCATTCTTCCGCAATCAGTCCCACTTCGATCTACTGGTCCGCAGGATCATTCCCGAGTTGGTATCCAAGAACGGGGATACCCGGCGCATCAAGATTTGGAGCGCAGGCTGCTCCACCGGCCAGGAAGCCTACTCCATAGCGATCTCACTGCTGGAGGCCTTACCAGAGATCAGCGAGTGGCAGGTAGAGGTGGTAGCAACCGACATCAGCCATCGAGCCCTAGATCAGGCGCGAGTAGGAATCTACCCGTCACGCTCTCTGAGAAACGTCGATCCCACGTTTCTGGACCGCTACTTCGAGCCCGCGGACGGGGGTTACCAAGTCTCCGAGCGTGTGCGGAAGCCGGTGCGATTCGAATACCTGAATCTGGTGAAGGAGCCATTTCCGTTGGCGGCCCTTAGCCCGATGGACGTCGTGTTCTGTGAAAACGTTACTATCTACTTCAAGTTGGAATCCACACGACGCGTGATTCGCAACTTCTACGACGTGTTGAGCACGGGGGGATATCTCTTTCTGGGGTATTCAGAGACCCTCTGGCAGATCTCCGAGGACTTCTCATTGAGAGAAATGGATGGGACCTTCGTGTACCAGCGACCGCCCAGCCCCTCCGAGATGGCTGCGGAAAGGTCAGTGGGGGCTGGAGCGATCCCAGTCGCGGTACCTCTCCGGAGGCGAGTGATCTCTGCTGTGGATCGTGGTAGAG
>JAJYNT010000373.1 GCA_021786215.1 Chloroflexota bacterium
GGTAAAGCTCTTCGCCCGCAGCGACTGGCCCAACGCCACGGCCCTGGCCAGTATCAGCCGCTCGATCTCGGCATCACTCATCGTCCCGGCCCTCACCCCGACCCTCTCCCCCGTCGGCGACCAACTCCCCCACCAGATCGTACTCCAGCGCCGAGGTCACCCTCACTCTCACGATCTCGCCAGGTGTCGCCTTCCCGGCAAAGAAGACCAATCCATCTATCTCGGGAGCATCCCGGTAGCTGCGTCCCACCACGGTGGATGGACGGCCACGGCGGGTCTTCTCGTCAACCCCCTCCACCAGCACGTCCAACTCCCTGCCCACCACCGTTCTGTTCCGCCGCAGGGAAACCCTCTGCGCCACCTGCATAGCCTCTCGCCAGCGCCGCTTCTTCACCCGCTCGGGCAGCTGGTCCGGCATCGCGGCCGCCGGGGTGCCCTCTTGTGCCGAATAGGTGAACACCCCCACGTGGTCGAATCCGACCTCTTCTATCGATCGCAGCAGATGCTGATGTTCCGCTTCGGTCTCGCCTGGAAAGCCGACGATGAAGGTGGTACGGATCACCACGTCCGGCATCGCTTGGCGCACGGACTCGATGAGATCGCCAACCTCCCCATGGGGTCGGCGCATCCGCCTGAGCAGATCCGGGTGAGTGTGCTGCAGAGGAATGTCAACGTAGTGGCAAACCTGCCGCAAGCCGGCCATAGCCTTGAGCAGCCCCGGGGTGATCCTCTGGGGATACAGGTATAGCAGCCGTATCCAGGGCAACTCCGGCGCAGCCTCCGCCATCCGCCTCAGCAGCCTCTCCAGTCCATCCTTGTCGCCACGGTCGAGCCCATACGCGGTGGTATCCTGACCAACCAGGATCACCTCTCGGGCTCCCCCATCCACCAACTGGCGAAGCTCGTTCAGCAGCTGCTCCACCGGTTTGCTCCGATTCCCGCCCTTGATGCCGGGAATCGCGCAGAAGGCGCAGCCGGCATCACATCCATCCGAAATCTTCAGGTAGGCGCTGGCCCCACGGGGCTTTCGACGAGCGCTCCCCAGTTGGAGCCGATCTTCAAGCAGTACGGCAACGGACGATCCCATCTCCGATGCCCTCTGCGACATCAATCCCGGCAACTTCACGATATCAGGCCAGTTGCGGCACCCGATGATGGCGTCGATCCCCGGCACCTGCCGGGACAGGCGCTCGCCTTCCCGCTGGGCCAAGCACCCTGACGCAACCAGCAGGCTGCCGGGTCGCCGTTTGGCATCCACCGCTTTCAGTGCCTCCACCGACTCCGCCTTGGCGGAATCGATGAAGCCGCAGGTGTTGACGATAACCAAGTCGGCCTCAGAAAGCTCGGGGACCGGGCTATGCCCGGCCTCCGTTAACAACACTTCCATGCCCTCGGAGTCCACTTCGTTCTTGGGGCATCCGAGGGTGATTATTTGAAACCTCATTCAGCAGCTATTGCCTTCCCCAGGTTACGTTCTTCACCTCGCCGTTGGCGCCGAGCTTTCCCTGTCGCATCCCGTTGACCGTGACATCCACCCCGCCGGCATTCCCAACCCGCATGTCGATGCGGTCGTTGGCCTTCCAGGTTCTGGTATCCCCTGGCTGAAGCTCTCCCTCGAACACGGGCGTACTGCTGCCATCCAACACCACCCGCATCCAGCACCTCTCCGTTATGTTCACCGTCACCTCTACGCCCTTGACCGGGGTGGGGCTCGGCGTAGGCACAGCCGTCGCCGTGGGGCTCGGGAGCACTGCCGGCACGTAACTGGTAGGCGTCGCCAGGGTAGAGCTCGATCCAGTACCGGCCAAGCCGCTGCTCGCGGTGTACGCTGCGTACTGCCAATAAAGAAATACTATCGCGGCTAACCCCAATATCGTCAGGAAAAAGGAGGCTACCATCCGCATCGAGATCCCCGCGGATGCGGGGATACCGCTGGCCGCGGGGCGAATCTCCGTCCTCGGGAGCACCTCTCGTGGGGGTTGGAACAGCTTATCCACGAATTGGGGATCGATGCCCAGAAACTCAGCGTACGCCTGCAGGAAACCGCGAGCGTACACGGGGGCCGGCAGCTCGGCGTAGTTGTCCTCTTCCAGTGCGATCAGATATTTCTTGCGGATCTTGGTGTACGCCTCGGCTTCCTCCAACGGCACATTGAGCCGGTAGCGAGCCTCGCGAAGCACCTCACCCATCGTCGGCATTGGGTTTCTCCAGCCGGAGGGACCGCTGATCGCGGAAAACCCTCCTACCTCTCGTCGTCTGGTAAGTGCCCCGCCTGCAATATAAGGTCGGCCTGAGATAGTGTCAAGGCCGGACTTGAGCCACATTTGACTGACCTCATGCACAGAGCGATAATGGCTTTCGTCCTCAGCAAGTTTCCACCAGTTATGGCCACCCTGGGCGATTCAGACCCACACTGGTGCGGAGATGGCACCGGTCGGCATGTTGTGAATTGGCACAAAAGCTGCGCTGTCCTGGAAGAGTTGCTAATAGGAGAGAACGGCCCATGAAGCTGCGGGTTGCGGTCATCTTCGGCGGACGGTCGGGAGAACACGAGGTGTCGCTCGCCTCTGCCACATCCATAATGGACAATCTGGACCGGTCGAAGTACGACGTGGTCCCCGTGGGCATCACCAGGGAAGGCCGATGGCTCCTGGACGGGGATCCGATGGCCGCGCTCCAGGCAGGCCATGTCCCCTCTGGCGAAGACCCTGCGCTGGTGAGTCTGGTCTCCACCGAAGCCCAGCACCTTCCCGCCGAATCCCCTCTCCAGGGCAAGAGAACCGGTGGACTCGCCGTGGACGTGATATTCCCTGTGCTGCACGGGCCCTATGGCGAGGATGGAACCATCCAGGGATTGCTCGAGATGGCCGGCGTCCCGTACGTGGGCGCGGGGGTTCTGGCCTCAGCCGCCGGCATGGACAAGGCAATCATGAAGGCGCTCTTCCTGGAGCGGGGGCTGCCGGTGGTAAGGCATCTGGTGTTGCTCCGAAAGGAGTGGGAATCCGATCCGGACGGGGTGATGGACCGGATCGAGCGCTCTATCGGCTATCCCTGCTTCACCAAGCCGGCCAACCTCGGCTCGAGCGTGGGCATCTCCAAGGCAACCAGCCGATCCCGGTTGTCCGAGGCGCTGGCGATAGCGGCCCGGTACGACCGCAAGCTGGTAGTCGAGCAGGGGATCGACGCTCGGGAGATCGAGTGCAGCGTTCTCGGAAACGACGACCCCGTTGCCTCCGTGCCCGGGGAGGTGGTCCCCTGCAACGAGTTCTACGACTACAGGGCCAAGTATGTGGACGAGGGCTCCCAACTGATGATCCCGGCGCCCCTGCCGGAGGAGACAACGGAGGAGATAAGGCGCATAGCCGTAAAGGCCTTCAAGGCTGTCGACTGTTCCGGCATGGCCAGGATGGACCTATTCGTGGAGAAAGGCACAGGGAAGGTCTTTCTCAACGAGATCAACACCATACCCGGCTTCACCAAGATCAGCATGTACCCCAAGCTGTGGGAGGCGAGCGGGCTGACCTACAGCCGAT
>JAJYNT010000053.1 GCA_021786215.1 Chloroflexota bacterium
CTTGATGTACTCGAAGGCCAACTGCTGCGCTGCACTGCCAGCACTGTTGCTGATCATCCAGTCCTCCCCACCCAACGGCACGATTACGTGTTGGCCGGGCACACGGACCGGGACAGGGACGATCCCGAACTGCTTACCATAGTACATATGGTTCAAGTTGAGCGTCGGGAAGTTCCAGGGGCCATTCACCATCATAGCGGCCTTGCCGGCGATGAACTGGCTCGACGCGGCCGGAGTTTGGCTCCAGTTGAGGCAGGCCTTGGAAGCCGAACCGTCGGTTACGAGCTGCTTCCAGAGGCTCAGTGCCTGTACTCCTGGCGCAGAGGCGACGTTGGCGAACGTGCCCTTGCCCCCGTTGCTCCAGAAGAACGGCTCCCATTGCCAAGTGGTGTCTTCTGCGGCCTCACAGGTCAACGCAATCCCGTAACGTTTCGGCGTTGTTAGGGCCTTGGCAGCGCTCACCAACTGAGCCCAGGTTTTCGGAGGGTTCACGTGCGCGGCCTTGAGCATCGCGATGTTGTAGATCAGCGCGATCGAGTTGGCGCCGGCCACTGGGAGGCTGTAGTACTTGCCATTGGACAGCCCTTCATTGATCACGGCCGGGTAATACCCCTTGGTGCTAAAGCCTTTCATACCGCTCATAGGCACCACCTGACCTGTCGAGATCATGGTTGACACGAACGGGTTGTCGACGGCCAGCAGGTTGGGCAGGTCGTGGCCGGTAGCTTGGGTCAGGAGTTTCGTGTCCAAATTCGCAAAGGGCACATATTGTCTTTTTACGGTCACACCGGGGTGCGCAGCTTCAAACTGCTTCGTGTATGAGGCTAACCCGCTCAGCTGACCAGGGGTGTTGAAGTAGTCCTCCTCTGTCAGCGTTATCTTGGTCGCGGCGAAAGCGGTCACTTGCGATAACCCGGTCACGGCAATCGTTGCGGCTGCCAGGGCTGCGAGCCCTCGCCGGCTTCTCGTCAATATTTTCAAGGCGTATCTCTCCTTTTGTGGGTATTAGCGGACCAACGAATTTAGCCAAGCGCTGCGAGGCAACAGCGGCCAGCTTGGCGTCTCCAGTTCATCTATCACCCCCCTCGGTCTCTCGGGTCGTGGGATTGCATGCGTCTTACTGGCACCACCACTTGGAGGAGCGGTACCGGTCCCATGGCTAACCCACCACCGAACCCGCCGTGAGGCCGGATGCAATATATCGCTGAGCTGCCACCAGCATCACCCCGGCGGGCACCATAGCAAACACTCCTGAGGCCATCACGGCGCCCCAGTCTGTCGAATAGTTACCTAGATAGGTGTAGATTCCCAATGTGATCGGCTCTATGCCTGAGCCGCTCAGTATGGTCAAAGCGAATATGAAGTCTCCCCAACCGCTCAAGAAAGCGAAGACGGCGACGGTTATGACTGCTGACCGTGCCAGCGGGACCACTATTCGGTGGAACGTCTGCCACTCGGAGGCACCGTCGACTCTCGCCGCTTGCATGACTTCGTTGGGCAGGCTGAAGAAGAACGCCCGTAGCACGAGGATGGCAAAGGGGATGGCGTAAGTCCCGTCGGCGATAATGAGCCCCGGGTAGGAGTTTACCAAGTGAGTCCAATGGAAGACTATGAACAACGAGGTCGCCAGGACAATGGATGGGACTATCTGGCATACGAGGAGCGAGCTGACCAGGATGACGGTGACCCGCAGCCGGTACTTCGCGAGCGCGTAGGCCGCTGGGGCGGCCACGATCAGGGCCAGCACGGCCGTCCCGACGCCGACGATGAGGCTTGTCAGCACATGGCCTGATTGTGCCTGAATGACGGTCCGGTAGTTATCCAGTGTCGCACCGTGCGGTAACCAATAGTACGTGCCACTGAAGAGGGTCTGGGTCGACTCGAACGAGCCGACGATAACCGCGTACACAGGGAACAGCACGATGACGAGGGCAGCTGCTGTAGCGAGCGTGCAGAGCCACCGCAGAGTCTTCGACCTCTGCAAGTGGGTCATCTTGCCGCCCCAGAACTGCGCCTCAACGAGTCCCGACTCAGCAACAGGTACAGCGGCGCGCAGATCACCGCCAGCAGCAACAGCACGTTGTTGAGCGCCGCGCCTTGGCCGAAGGAGAACTGCTGGAACGAAAGGTTGTACGACCACGTCGTTATGAGCTGGGTCGCGTTAGCCGGGCCACCTCCAGTAAGGGCGATGACAAGGTCGAACACTTTCACGGTAAACACAAACCCGAGGAGAAACGTGACCTCGATAACCGGCAGGATGATCGGCACTATGACAAGGCGGAGCCTCTGCCAAGGGCCAGCCCCGTCCATGAGGGCCGCTTCTTTGACCTCCACCGGCACGTCCTGGAGCGCGCTGTAGAGCAGGAGGGTGAAAAAGGGGACACCGAGCCAGATGTTGGCGATGAGGAGTGTCCACAGGGCCAGGTGCGGGTTGTCCAGCCAGTCGATGGGGTGACGAGCCAGGCCGACGTCCACTAGCAGTTGATTGACGGCACCACCTTCGAGTTGGAACAGGAACTTGAAGATGACGCCGGTCACGAAGAGCGGGATAAGCCAGGGGATGATGACGAGCGAGCGCCCCAGCGTCCTTCCCGGGAACCGGACGGTGAACAGCAAGGCCAGAGCGAAGCCGATTACGAACTGGCCGAAGAGAGAACCCGCAGTAAACTCGAAAGTGTGGACGATTGCGGCCGTGCTTGTAGGGTCATTCAATATGAAACGATAATTAGCGAGCCCGGCGAACGGGGCGGTAAAGTCGCCGATCGTCGCGGGCGAGGTCTCCTCGAAGCTCAACATTACGTTGTAGACAATGGGCAGGGCAAATGCGAAAAGTATGTACGCGATCGCGGGGGTCAGGAACAGCCAGCCCGCGATTTGCCTCCGGCGCCAGGCTGTGAGGTGCACAGCCCGGTGTGTACTTGCACGACCGTCGCCTCGAGGTCTTTGTCCCGCGGTTGCAGCAATATCTGCTGGAGCGGCTGCTCCCGCGTTCATATCGGCCTGAGCCAAGTTGGCCCCTCCCTTGCGCGGATGCCCACGTCGCGGCCTATCTCTTTCGCCCAGCTATCTACTTCCGGCGGAATAGGGCCTGCAAGGCGGCCCCCTGCCTCAGGTAGACCGGGCCTCCACTCGCCCTGGTGCGCGCCCTTCACTTTGAGCCGTCCTGCCGAGCAGCCGGCAACCAGACCCGCATTGCGGTCATAGCACGGTTCCCTCGCGCAAAATACGGCACGAGGGTCAAAGCCTGCGGTTCGCTGCTCGGCGGGTTCTTGCCTGCGCTTTCGTAGAGTTCACGGGAAGAACCGTCGACGCGTGCTCCCTGGGCGATGAGCGCCACCTTTACGTAGCCCTCAAGGCCGGAGGGCACCTCCCCGGTGGGCTCGAGCGGCCGGGCATGGTCCAGGGCGACGTCCTCTATGGTCGTACCTTCCTCCACGTCTTCCGCCTCGAGACAGTAGACCAAGGGGCCTCGCTGGACCGCGATGCAGTCGCGTTCTGCGTCAACCCTCCAGTGCGGCCTCAGTACCC
>JAJYNT010000438.1:0-2957 GCA_021786215.1 Chloroflexota bacterium
TCGCCGTTTCTGTGAACCACGCCCAAGGGGCGCGTGAGCGCCCCTGATCCTGCTAGCCTTGACCACCACCGCTTGTTGCCATGAATCTCTCCTGTTAGTCTGCTTTTTCACCTCTTCAACGGGAGTGCTCCCTGGAGTATAATCCTGTGGCATGGAGAGGGAATCACCTATGGCGAATCATCCTACCCCTGCTCACGTCTCCAGGATCCATTCGACGGTTCCCGGACTGAACGTAGGGAAGGTCAAGACCTCATTACGCAAGCCCTTCGATCTGCCCTCGCGATATCGATGGTTGACGCTGGTTGGACTGGTCCTCGGGCTCTTCATCTCTGTGGAGTGGCAGGCGCCGGTGGCCAAGGCCCCCGTGACCTCGGATTACCCTCGTGAGTTGAGCAGGGAAACCATCCAACGGCTGGAGACGGATCAGAAGGATCTGAAGCAGGTTATCGCCGAGCGAAGGGCGGAACTGTCCAGCCTTCAGAAGAGTGCGGCCAGCACGCAGTCGGCTTTGGCTGGCCTTAACACAGAGCTGGAGAACCAGCGGATCTTGGCGGGCATGGTCCCCATGGTGGGGTCTGGGGTGCAGGTCGTCCTGGATGACAGCAACGTCAAGACAATTCCCCAAGGGGAAGATCCTGCCCACTACCTTATCCATGACTATGACGTTCGCGATGTGGTGGCCCTCCTCTGGCAGTCGGGAGCCGAGGCCGTCGCCATCGGGGATGAGCGGGTTGTGGCGAGCACCTCGGTCTACTGTGTGGGCAGCACCATTCTCGTCAACGATACACGGATGTCTCCACCCTACAAAATTGTTGCCATCGGTCCCCCCACCATGGCGGATGCCTTGAACTCGCAGGCCTACTTGCAGGCCCTGAAGCAGGATGTCAGGCAGTATAGTATCCAGTTCAAAGTCAGTCAGAAGAAAGAGGTGCAGATTCCTGCGTTCTCCGGTCGTTTCGCCAGCCGTTTCGTGAAACCGAGCAGTTCGAGTCAATAGCCAATGCGAACCCTATCCGCTCAGATCTCCATTACCATCGTTTGCCTCCTCCTTGGGGTCGCCATAGTGGTGCAGTTTCGCACTCAGGGGAACATCGTGAACAAGATCCTGGTCGATTCCAGCACCGAGCAAGCCACTATGATCAACGGCCTGGTGGCAAGCAACGCCTCATTGAGGAAGGAGGTCGATAGCCTGGACGCTCGGCTGAGCCAGTACCAGGGTGGCAAGTCCGAGGGCAATATCCAGACTCTGGCGTCGGACCTGAACCAGATAAAGGCTGTGAATGGACTGCTGGAGGTGTCGGGGCCAGGGATCGAGCTGACCCTGAGCGGCGGACCGCTGGCGCCCGAGGAGGTTGAGGACGTCATCAACGAGTTGCGCAACGCTGGGGCGGAAGCCCTGGCGTTGAATGGCCATCGGATTGTGGTGAATTCGGTGGTGTCTCTGGACAGCAACGGCGCGACCCTGGACGGTCAACCGCTATTGCCTCCCTACCACTTCATCGCTATTGGAGACCCTGAGACCCTTGCGCCCGCCGTCGACCGGAAGGGCGGGTTGGTGCCCGCGCTGCTGGCCAACCATCCCGGGATGCAGATGAGCATGCAGAAGAGCAACAGGTTGGTGGCGCCCATCTACGAGCGGAAGATGCAGTTCCGATATGCTAAGCCGGTGGTGAATCAGACTCACTGAGGGTTTGCGTTCCGCGGAAATATGCCGATGAGCCACGCGCACCCGGAGATAGTTGCGGAGTTACGTCGCAGGGGCGATCCAAGATCGCCCCTGCGACGTCATCTCGGTCAGTGGCAGGTTGAGCAGCTGCCGCCGCTGCAGCCGGCACATCCACCACCTGAGGGGGAGGATACCGAGGGCGCGCCGAAGTCGTCCCCGCTGCCACCACCTCGGATGGACGCGAAACTGGACATGAGCTTTCGAGCATTTTCCCCATGGCAGTGAGGGCACGGGGGTTGCTCGTGTGCCCGGCTGAGCGATATCAACTTCTCGAACTTAATGCTACAATCGGGGCAGTAATACTCGTAGACCGGCATGTTGGGATCTCCATTTCACGGCGTTCGCCACATTCTGGATTCTACGGTCGGTCGTATCCGTTGGTCAAGGTGCAGGGGCTGGCGGAAGGGAGGAAGTTCTTGCGAGATCTGGCATCCCGCTGTTTGGATCTGGCCAAGGTGCTGGGGGCGAGCTACGCGGACGTCCGGATTCTGCGGGTTCGAAATGAAGAGGTGGTGGTGAAGAACGGGAAGGTGGAGGCCATGCTGATCCGCGAGGAGGATGGTTTCGGTGTGAGAGCCCTCGCCAATGGATCCTGGGGTTTCGCCGCCAGCCATCGGATAGAGCCCGCTGAGATCGATCGAATGACCGATCTAGCCGTCCGGATCGCGCAAGCCAGCTCTATGGCGAAGCGATCCGATGTGAATCTCGGGCCGCCGATTGTGTCGACCGGCAGCTACAGCACCCCGGTTAGGCTGGACCCGTTTGCCGTGTCCATGGAGGATAGAGCCCAACTGCTGCTGGAGGCCGACTCGGCCATGCGCCGGGTGAAGGGGATAACCGTGGCCGAGAGCAGCCTCCAGTGCATCCGCACCGACAAGCTGTTCGCCAGCAGCGAGGGCAGTCTGGTGGAGCAGCAGTTGGTGGAGACCGGCGCCGGTCTGGAAGCGACCGCTGTCCGCGATGGCGAGGTTCAGAAGCGTTCCTACCCCAACAGTTTCGGCCGGCAGCAGGGGACGGCGGGCTACGAATTCGTGCTGGATATGAAGCTGGTGGAGAATGCACCCCTGATCGCGGAGCAGGCGGTGCAACTGCTCTCCGCGCCTCAGTGTCCCAGCGACTGGGTCACCACCGTCATACTGGATCCCACCCAGGTGGCCCTGCAGGTTCACGAGTCCTGCGGGCACCCGATCGAGTTGGATCGTGTGATGGGTGCCGAGGCTGGCTACGCTGG
>JAJYNT010000438.1:2967-3526 GCA_021786215.1 Chloroflexota bacterium
CCAGCTTTCTCACTTTGGACAAGCTGGGGAGCTTCCGATACGGCTCCGACGTGGTGAACATCGCGGCCGATGCCACGGTGCCCGGCGGACTTGGGAGCTTCGGCTACGATGACGAGGGTGTGCCGGCACAAAGGGTGCCGATCGTTCAGAACGGCGTTTTCGTCAACTACCTCACTTCGCGGGAAACGGCGTCGATCCTGGGCCAGCGCAGCAATGGCACCATGCGTGCCGGCGGCTGGAACCGGATACCGATCATCCGGATGACCAACCTCAATCTGGAACCTGGGCACTGGAGCCTGGAGGATCTGATCGCCGGCACCGACGAAGGGATCTTCATGGAGACCAACAAGAGCTGGAGCATCGACGACCGGCGTCTCAACTTCCAGTTTGGTACGGAGATAGCCTGGGAGATCAAAGGCGGAAAGCTGGGGACCATGTACAAGAACGCCACCTACACGGGGATCACCCCTCAGTTCTGGGGGGGATGCGACGCCGTCGGCCGGGAATGGACGGTATGGGGCGTTTCCAACTGCGGGAAAGGAGAGCCAATGCAGGTAGC
>JAJYNT010000258.1:0-1303 GCA_021786215.1 Chloroflexota bacterium
CAGGCACCACCGCGGAATTCGGTCTTGGCTGCCCGGTTGCGCACAACCGAGCTTACAGGGCAAGTCGGCAGCAGACAAGTTTCTGTGCTTCGCACAGGGTTCCCGGAACCCTGTGATACTCAGGATGACACTGGTCAGAACCATTGTGTCGCCGCACTAGGGGAGTTGTGCCGCCGTCTCCCTCAACCTGACACTGGTATGTATATTGCTAGCTTCTTTTAATCAGGATCAAGCCGAGTCACCAGCAGTACACGGCCTGGTGCCTGGCTATACTGTGATCCCACAGCCGGCCCTGGCATCGCGGAGGAAAGTCGTTAGGGCATTCAGCCCTATCCCCTTCTGTCGGGCCTGCTGTCATCCAAACCCACTCAGGCTGGACAGAAAATGAGAAACATGCTGGTATTCCCCAAGAGATCGTGGGTTCGTATCCTGGAGACCGGCCGGGCCTGGGCATCTGTGGTAGGCACGCCGCGCATTCTGGCCCTCGTCCCGACCGCCCTTGTCGCGGCGGCTCTTTTCTTAGTCCTAGTCGGCCTCTTTCTACCGGCGCGGTTCAGCGTGGATGGGATCTCGGCTCCCATATCGCCAGACACCGCGGTGAGCCTCTATGTTGCCCACCTTGGGACCACCGTGTCTGCGGTTCACCTCACTGAAGAGACCGTGGACAGCGCAGGCCAGATCGTCGGCGAGCACGTGGTCCCGGTGGAACTGGTGCCCGCCCGAGACACCCTGCCCAACCCATATCTCAACCTGCAACTGCAACGCGTGGATGGCTCCTCGCTTCTCGCCTACGATCACATCTATCACCTGCGGATCTCCTGGCGAGAGAAGCTGTTGGCCTTCCCTCTTCCTGAAGAGGTGGCAGTAACCCGCGACTACACCTTCAGCACTCCCATCACACCTCAACTGCGAACCTCCGAGGCTCTGGTTCGGATGCGTTATGAGAAGCCGCTGGAGCTTCGCTGGAACTCCCCAATCAGAGACTTTTCCCTGGAGATACAGCCGTGGGTCCAGGTCCACGGGTGGGTAGATCCGACTCACCCGGACATTGGCTACGCCGAACTCCAAGGGGCAGAGCCTGGAGCACGCTACCAGGTCACGATAATCGGCGCCACGGGCACTAACGGGACCTCCATGCTTGCTCCAGTCACCCTGACCGTCGAAACAGCGGCGCCGCCCAAGCCGATTGCCGATTCGGTAGCGCTGCAGAACGGGGACAGGGTGACCATTCGATGGGATCGGTCGATAGATCAGCTCGAATACCAGATCGTTCCGAGCGTACAGAGCTCCCTGGAAATAGACC
>JAJYNT010000258.1:1313-3505 GCA_021786215.1 Chloroflexota bacterium
AGCAGATCAGCTACATCTCGCTGAAGGATCCCAAGCTGCAGCAGCAGTACAAAGTCACGATCACCGGGGGACAGGGCACCACCGGCGCCCCAATCGCTCCCGGAGCCGAGTTCTCGTTCGTCACCCCGCCTCCTTTGGAGGTGACAAGACTGTCCCCTAAGGGAGATTCATTTGGGGTCCACCTGGACTCGGCGATCAGCATCACATTCAGTGAAGCTGTGGCCGACAGGGCAGCAGCCCAGGCGGCGATTTCCATCCAGCCGGCGCTCGAGGGCCACTTCGAGTGGCCGGACGCCAAACAGGTGCGCTTTGTACCAGCCAACCCATTACCGGACGATACCGAGATCGCGGTCCACATCGCGGCCGGGCAGAAGGGCGTGAGGGCCATCAACGGCAGCTTTTTCCCGGAGGGCTACGATTACTCCTTCCTCACCCAACCCAACAAGCTGATCGACGTGAATCTGACTAACCAGACGATCACCCTGTATGAGGGAGACAAGCAGGTGTACAAAGGCCTGGTCGCGGCCGGGGTAGCGGGAGCGCCAACCCCAACGGGAAGCTTCATGGTCAACTACAAGATGCAATCGACCCGCATGAGGGGAGCAAACCCCGATGGCTCCCACTACGACATCTCCAACGTGCCCTGGGTGATGTCCTTCGAGGGTAACTATACCCTGCACGGCGCACCCTGGAGAACGCGCTTCGGCTATCCGGGCAGCGCCGGCTGTGTTAGCATGGAGACCAGCCAGGCGAAGATGCTGTTCGACTGGAGCCCTGTCGGTACCCCTGTGAAGATTCACTACTGAGAATCCTCTGCCAGGAGGGGGTGATCGAGCCGGCCCACTTTCTATGGAGCAGAAGATGCTGCGAGGAATCAAGGAACGCGCCGAGAGGGCGAGGTAAGGAGAGAGGTAGCAACGACTTCAGTCGTTCGTCTCCTGGTTCGGAAACAGGACCGAACGGCTGAAGCCGTTACTACAAGTTGCCTCGCTTGTTATCTCCTGGCGAGTTTCTGGAACATGTGGGTGTCGGGCGGCACCAGACCCTTGCTGCCCCAATCTGTCCAGGTTACCTCGCCGACGTAGATATCACCCCTGGAATCAACACAAATGCAGTGAGGGGCGCAGAACTGGCCCGGGGCCGTCCGATCCAAGGTTCCCCAGCGGTGCAGCAGCTTGCCCTCCGAGTCCAGCACGCTCACGCGTCCCGGCTGATCCTCCTGGCAGACCCCATGCATGTAGGTGGGCATCCCCTTCCGCCGGCTCAACTCCGAGATGTAAAGATACCCCTCCCTATCCTGGTAGATGCCGGTGGGTCGCTGGAGATGGGTCCACTGGTCTATGTACTTGCCATCCAGGGAGAATATCTGAATGCGGTCGTTTTCCCTATCGGCGACCAGGACACGACCGTCTGGAGTGACCCAGACGTCGTGTGGGAGGTTGAACTGGCCCGGGCCGGTACCCGGCTCTCCCCACGATTGGATGAGCTGGCCGTCGGCGGTGAAGCGGTGGACCCTGGTGTTTGCATATCCATCGGAGACGTACAGCTCACCATTGGGCGCAATCGCCACATTGGTAGGGCGATTAAATGGGGCTCCGCCGTGGGTTATTGTGGCCAATCGCGTCCAGAGATCCGCGTCGCTCAGGCTGGCGTCGTAGCCGGTATCGGAGGCCACTCCAACCGTTCCGATGGTCATCAGCAACTCTCCGGTGGGCGAGAACTTTCGCACCGTATGGTCGCGGTCGTCGACGCAGAACACTGAGTCATCCGGGCCGATCCTGATACCATGGGTCCGCCCGGTGAACGTCCCCTCCGCGAAGGACATCACGAATCGCCCGTCCGGCTCATAGACGATAACCCTCGGGTCCCCACGGGTCAGAAGGTAAACCCTGTCCCTGGAGTCCACCCCTACCCCGACCACATCCTTGTGAACGAACCCCTCGGGCAACTGTTCCCAACCCTCAAGGACCTCATAACCGAATTCCTTGTTACCTGGCATCGTTCCAGATACCCTCCATCGCTCCATCTTTGGCATAGGGCACTGTTCTCTTCAGTGCACACCACACAACACTCAGCGAGCAGTCGGGCCGGGCATCAACCATCCCCACTGCCCTGCTCTCTCTCATTCGAGCAACGTCAGTATACGCTAAGCGTAGATCGGCGTGCCCGCCGGGTTCCGGTTTGTGGAGCAG
>JAJYNT010000052.1 GCA_021786215.1 Chloroflexota bacterium
ACTACGATCTCCATCGGGCCCATGTCGAGAAGAGCGGTGTATCCCGTTTCCCCGACAGGTTGGACGGCCAGCCGGCGGAACTCGTCGCTGCCTCTCAGGTCGGCCAGGGTCATGGCGGGATGGGCCCGGATGTAGACTTCGACCAGCCTGCCCACGTCCGTTGCCTTCTGCTTGATCACCTCCTCGCCCAGGGTCTCAAGGGCGCTGGTGCTGTCCTGGACGGCGGCGTCTCCCAGAGCGACACTGCTCTGCAAGCCGTAGCTGCCCACGGCCGCGATGTTACTGAGGGCGAGGAAGCCGATCACGGCAAGGGAGACCACCGTCAAGGTGAGAAAGACCGCGAGGATCCTCACCGTCAGGCCGAGCGTAGACCACAGCGTCTGGAACGCTCCAGGCTCCTATCGTTCTACGGACCGTCGGGCTGCTGAGGTGCCGAACGTGACCTGGGCGAAGAGCTTGCCGGACATGTTGAAGCATATGCGCGCGGGCCTGATTAGTCAAAGCTTCCGTGACGCGTCCGTGACGCCTGCGGCCCGAGGACCGAGGGGAACGTTTCCGCTGGGGAGGGTGCGGGTTACCCGAGACGTGGCCCTCCACCATCGTGGGGTTGCTGGTGGATTGCCAGGTGCACGCCAGCTTTTTGGCCTACATAGCTCGGTGCATCGGCATATAATTGTAGTAGACGTGTAGACGTACGAACGCATCGGCGGTGAATCGGCGACCAGGAGGCGAGCGAGTTGCGAAGGATGACCGTGATATTCGAGGACGAGGAGTTGTACACCGCGGTGAAGGTGGAGGCGGCGCGTCGAAACCGGCCGCTGAAGGATCTCGTGACCATGGCTCTCAGGGAATGGCTCGAAGCCAGGGAGGATGAGGAGCTGCTGCCCGAGATCGAGGCGGCGCGCGAGGAGTGGAAGGAGAAGGGCGGTATCGAGGCCGGTGACTTCTTTCGCCAGGTGAGGTCCGAGGGGAAAAGGCGCTCGAATGCCGTTTAGAGTCGAGATAGCTCCAGCCGCCGGTCGTGACCTGAAGCGTCTTCCTCCTCAGGTTCGGAGCCGACTGGAGCCAGTGATTCTCGCGCTGCGTGACGAGCCGCTGCCGCGGGGTGTGCGGAAGGTCCAGGGTGCGGAGGACAGCTATCGGGTGAGGGTCGGCGACTATCGGATAATCTACGACTTTCACGAAGAAGACAAGCTGGTTGTGGTGCTTCGGGTGGCGCGGCGATGGGAAAGTAGCTATCGTGGCATTTGAGCCACTTGGGGGTTCGTTGGCTGCCGTCCCTAACGGTCGTTTTCGTCCGGCACATCATCGAGTATCCAGTCCTCACCCATATCATGACATTCCCGCATGTCCCAGGCCGGGTTGCAGCCTCCTACTCCATACCATTCGCTGAGATTCCCTCCCTCGTTCAGGAGCCAAGCATGGAGCTCACTTTCCAGATCTGCCTCCCACCAGCCTGAGGGCTCGTCAAGGTGGCTGGGTGAGACTTCCATCGCGCAATCGACTACGCTCAGATCACCTTCTTGGTTAGCATCATCCTGGATCTCGATCTCTCCATCGTCGGGACAGCCGTAATCCCCGTGGGTGACAATCCTTTCCATTTCCGGCCACACATCATCAAAGCCGTACTCCTTGTCGAGCCTCTCAAGTTCGACGATCTCCCGCAGATCCTCATCCAATGCAGCCCACGCCTTTGCTTCATCCACCAGCGTCGGTAGCTTCCCGAACTCCCGCACGACCATGAAGGGGCCATCCCTGCGAGCCTCATGTAGATTGGCCTTGTCGAAATTGGCACCAAGGATGCAAGCACGACGCAAATCTGCTCCCCGAAGATTTGCGCCCGTGAAATCGGCATCACGAAGATTGGCGGCAAAGAGCGAAGCATCCTCGAGGTTAGCACCACGAAGGCGTGCGCCTTCTAGATCCGTCCCGAACAGGTTTGCGCGCGCGAGGTTGGCGTTATCTAGCACAGCCCAACGCAAGTTAGCATCGATGAGGCAGGCACCAGTCGGGACGGCGTATTTCAGATTGGCCAGATTCAAGTTAGCACTCTTGTTTGCCGCCTCCATATGGGCCATTCTGAGATCCGCTTGCAGGAGGCACGCACCTTCCATGTCCGCTCTCGCTGAGTGCGATCGAGATAGATTGGCATTGGCGAGCCGAATCTTCGCAAGAAACGCTCGCCGCAGGTAGGCTCCCTCAAGGTTTGCACCAGCAAGATCGACTTCGTGGCAGGTCGGGCGCTCCCCAGCTTCTGGATGTACTACATGCTGTCTGTGCTTCTCGTGTTGTGTATGCCCGGCTTGACAGGCACAGGCAGCCCTTCGCTGCCTAGGCATCGGAGTGGTTCGTTCGACTTTCAGTCACGTTGCGCTTCGTCTCCACCGTCGATTACAATGATTACAGCCATTACAATGTAAGCGAGCCCCGAACGGGAGGCGAACGGATGAGCAAGGTGGTGAGTCTGCGACTGAAAGACGACCAGGTGGAACGGTTGGAGCGGGCAGCCCGGCGCATGGGCAGGCCTCCCTCCTCGGCGGCCATCGTGCTGCTGGAGGAGGCGTTGCGGATGAGGGATTTTCCCTTCATAGAGTTCCGGGACACGATAGTGGGCCGGCAGGCCTACATCAAGGGCACCCGCTTGCAGGTTTGGATGGTGAAGCTGATAGCGAACGACCTCGATGGGGAAGCGGAGAAAGTGGCCGCGTACCTGGAAGTGCCGGCCATGGAGATACAGGCGGCCCTGCGCTATGCAGAAGCCTTCCACAAGGAGATAGACGCCGCCATCGCCGACAACGATCGGGGGCCGGAGGAGCTGAAGAAGCTGCTTCCGAACCTCGAAGTGTTCACCGTAGACGTGGATGCGGCTGCTTCTTGACGCCCACCTCTCTCCCGCCCTCGCGCGAGAACTTCGGAGGAGGGGGCTGGATGTGGCTACGCTCCAGGGCTCTTGGAGTGGTGGATATCTACGAGCCCCCGACGACCTGATTCTGGAAGTGGCCTACGAGGATCGCCGGGTTCTGATCACTCGAGACAAGAATACGATTCCGCCACTCCTCATGGAGTGGGCCGAGACCGGTCGACATCACGCCGGGGTCATACTCGTTCCGGAGCAAGCTTTTCGGCGCGGTGGCGTTGGAGGTCTCTTGAGAAGTATCCTCCAGATTGAGGAGGCCAGCGGCGACGATGACTGGGAGGACCGGGTGATGTACCTTCCGTCCGCCTAGCAGGTGCCCTCGTGGTACAATTACTCCAGAGAGACCCTGTGACAGATGGGGGCTTGGGGTGCGGTCGAGCGTCCCCGGCCCCTTTTTAGCGCATACTCATCGAGGCCGAATTGACCCAGGACAGGATCCGTAACTTCTGCATCATCGCCCATATCGACCATGGGAAGTCCACGCTGGCAGACCGGCTGCTGGAGCGCACGGGCACCATCGAGGCGCGCCAGATGACGGAGCAGGTGCTGGACACCATGGACCTCGAGCGGGAGAAGGGCATCACCATC
>JAJYNT010000061.1 GCA_021786215.1 Chloroflexota bacterium
AGGCCAAGAGCACCGTCTTCGACAAGGTGAAGTACGCTATGGTGCCCGCCGGGCCCAAGGCTCTGATGCCCGGCGTTGGTTCCCACGGCTTGGGCATTCCCGTTGGGGCCAAGCAGAAGGCAGCTGCTTGGGAGTTCCTGAAGTGGGCGCTGAGCAAGGAGATGATCTGGCGGATGGTCAAGGAGAAGAACTACACGTCGGCCTGCCGCAAGTCGGTTCTGGACAGCCCCGACTTCCAGAAGGTCATGATCTTCAACGGCGTCGACGTGGCGGCCCTCTCCAAGGAAGTCTTCAACATGGCCGACAAGGGCGGCTACATGGCCTACCGTACCGTGCCGGTCTTCCCGCAGATCGGCGAGAAGGTAAACAAGGCCATTGAGGTCGTGACGACCAAGCAGATGTCCGCAGCTGATGCGATGAAGGCAGCGCAAGCCGAGACGGTGGCCGACTTCAAGAAGGCCGGCGTCCCGATGGACCTGTAGTCCGCTCAACTCTCGCGCAGTGCAGCGGGCATGTTTGCCCGCTGCACCCTTTCGACTTCGTTAGCCTGGGGGTAGCGTGGATGGCTGCAAGCAGTGGCCCCCCCGCGTCCGCGAGTCTAAGGCGTGCAGTGACAGGCTCGGCCGGCGGGTGGGAAGCGCGCCGGCGCCGCGAGTACCTGTACGGTCTCTGGCCCGCGCTGATCGTATTGGCTGGGGTGACATTAGCTCCGGCCGTATATCTAGTGGTGACCAGCCTGACGCCGCTCAACCTCACCAATCCCCAATCTGAGTGGAACTTCCGCGATCCGTTGGGCAACTATGCCTTACTGGTGGAAGACGCACGCTTCCACAACTCGCTGCTGGTCCAGGCCAAACTCTCCATCTTCACCGTCAGCTTCCAGCTGCTGGTCGGGCTGGCCGTGGCAATCCTGCTGAACGCGCGCTCGCGCTTTCTGGAGGCCGTGAGGACGATGTTCCTCATTCCGATGGTCTTGCCGCCCATCGTGGTGGCCATCATCTGGAAGGTGCTTTACACGCCAGACATCAGCCCCTTCCACATGTTCCTGAACTCCATCGGCCGCCCGATGGGGGCGATGATCACCAGCCCTGACTACGCAATCTGGTCTATCGTCATCCCCGACGTTTGGGAGTGGTTCCCCTTCACCATGCTCTTACTACTGGCGGCGCTGCAGATGTTGCCCGAGGAGCCGCTGGAAGCGGCACTGATCGACGGCGCCGGCCCCTGGCAGAAGTTCGTCTACGTCGTCCTGCCTTTGCTGCGCCCGGCCATTCTGGTTGCGGGGCTCTTCCGGCTTATCGACAGCATCAAAGCCTTCCCGCTGATCTATATCTTGACCGAAGGCGGCCCTGGCAAAGTGACCGAGATCACGAACTGGTACGCCTTCGTGCAGGCTTTCAACTTCAACTATCTGGGCTTCGCCAGCGCCATTACAGTGGTGATGGTTGTGGCGACCTTCCTCTTAAGCTGGGGGATTATCCGCGTGGTCGGCACGGAGGTGGACGTTGAGTAGCGCAAAGCTCGCGGCCGGGCGGGGCAAAGGGGCAGGCTGGGGCTTGAGGCTCGGACTTGGCTACGCCGGCGTAGTCCTGCTTATCCTCGTCGTGATGTTCCCGTTCCTTTGGCTGCTGCAAATGTCGTTCAAGCCGGACATGCTTATCTTCGCCTGGCCGCCGGTTCTGACCTTCGAGCCGACGATGAAGCACTATACCGATCTGCAAGGGGGCCAGTTTCAGAAGTCGTTCGCCAACAGCGGCATCATTTCCGTTACCTCGACTGCCCTCTCGCTGCTGATCGGCGTGCCCGCCTCCTACGTGCTCTCCCGCGCCCGGTTAGGTAGCAAAGGCACGATTGCTCTTTGGATCTTGGCTACGCGCATGGCCCCTCCAATCGCCTTCACTATTCCCTTCTTTCTGGCTTACCGGCAATTGGAATGGATCGACACTTTGCAGGGCATGGTCCTAATCTACATGACCTTTAATCTGTCGCTGGTTATCTGGATGATGCGTACCTTCTTCGACAGTATACCCAGGGTACTGGAAGAGGCGGCGCTCATCGACGGGGCCAGCGTCTGGGGTACTTTCAGGCGCGTTATCCTGCCGCTGTCCGCGCCAGGCCTGGGCGCGACGGCCATCTTTGCCTTCCTCTTCTCGTGGAATGACTTCTTCTACGCCCTGATTCTGACCCGAACCAAGGCCATGACTGCCCCTGTGGCGGTGGTCAACTTCATGAACTACGAAGGCTGGGAATGGGGCAAGATCGCCGCCGGCGGAACAATGGTGATGTTGCCGGTGGTAATGTTTTCCCTGGTCGTGCGCAACTACCTGGTGCGCGGTCTTACCGCCGGAGCTGTGAAGGGATAGGGGATGGCAAGATCAACCTAGGTACCGGACATAGGATACGCGCAAACGCTGAGGAGCCAAATCAACCTCAGCGTTGGCTGAAATAGGTCGTTTTGCGGCTATAGCATCGCGGACTAGGAGGATTCGACTCTTGGCTTATGACGTCAGCAAAGTAATGGTATTGGGCATCGACGGTCCCCTCGCCCACCGGGTGTACCAGTTCGCACAGGAGGGCAAGCTGCCGACAATCAAGTCCCTGATCGACAACGGAGTGTGGACCACCAACTGCCTCGTGCCTCACCCGACGATCACGCCGCCTAACTGGACCTCAATTGCCACGGGCGCCTGGCCTGGCACGCACGGCATCACTTGCTTCAACTTTCACAACCCCGGCGACGACCTTCACGTCGTCCACCAGGCCTTCGACGGGCGGGAATCGCAGGCCGAGGCGCTGTGGTCCTCTGCCGCTCGCGCCGGCAAGCGCTCCATCGTCCTCAACTGGCCCACCAGCTGGGGCATCGAGCCCGAGAATACGACGGTGATCGGTGGCTATGGGGTCTCGATGAATGAATGGCGGGTGACCGTGCTCGAGCACAAGGGCAACTATGCCGCCGACGTGGCCGACGATCAGCTCTTCTCCATTGAGCCGTACCCATTTGCCTCGGGCATTGAGCTGCGCAGTCCGGCTGGCTGGCGTAATCTGCCGCCTGCCAAACGAATGCTGGAGGCCGAGCTGAATCTAGTCTATCGTCGGCCGACCGCGCCGGTGACGGAAGACAAGGCCTGGCAGATGCTGCTGGTTGACGACGACGGCAAGGGCTTTGGCAGGGTGCTGCTCTGCCGGGAGAAGGACGCCGAGACCGCCTTCGCCAGCCTACAGCCGAAGGAATGGAGCGAGAACCTTTACGACGACTTCGCCAACGCCGAGGGGGTCAAGAAAGCGGTCTACAGGGTTAAACTGCTGGAGTTGGCCAAAGATGCCTCGCGCCTGCGGCTGTACGTAACGCCGCTCTGCAACACCAGTGGCTGGAGCTATCCGGCGGGCGTGATGGGAGAAATCCAGTCCCAGCAGGGTTTGCCGATCCCCTACTCTGGGTTCGGTGCCCTCAAGCTCGATTGGATCGACCTCGACACCTTCATGGAGCTAGACGAGTTACAGCAC
>JAJYNT010000125.1 GCA_021786215.1 Chloroflexota bacterium
CGATCTACAGCCGCAACGCCGCCAAAAAGGATCGCCACAGTTCGCTGCTTGCCGTGCAGCTTGTGGGCCGCCATTCCGATGACCACAGCGTTGTCGCCACTCAGTACCAGGTTCACCACAATCACGCCGAAGAGGCTGGTGAGGACTTCGGGACTCAAGAGATCCATCGGCTCAGTCGATCCTCCTCAAAGTAATCGGCGCCCTTGCCGCCAACGGGAGATCGGGTGGGAATGCGCCTCAATGTAATGAATTATACCGGTGTATCGAAGGCGCAAACAACGGCTGTCGGATCGAGACTGTGAAAATTAAGATCAAGACGAGGCCGGCTGCCACCTCTCCCAGAGGAGGACAGGGTGCGCTTACCGAGGAATGCCGAAGGAGTCGGTTCCGCCCAGGCCGTTGGCAAAGTACATGGACCGCTCCACAGCGATGGGGCTATCGGAGGTGACCCTGGCCGAGAGTTCGGTATCGGGCTCCAGGTCGTTGACGCGCAGGGTCAGCCGAGAGGTACGCGCCATGGTGAAATATCGAGTGTCGGTGGTCCCATCGTTCTTCATGAAGGTAACCGCCAGCTTCGCCGCCTGATTCCCCGGGTTCAGGACCGCGATCTCCTCCGTGAAAGGTGCCTTGGTGGAACCCTCGGGTAGATACCACTCCTCGGACAGGGCCGGGCTGGCCACCACGCTGGTGCCCCCCCGTCCCCCGGCGAAGTAGGTGGAACGCTCTACCTCGATCGGCTGGTCCGATTCCACCTTCGCCCCCAGTCTCCCTGCCGGCACCTTCTTGTTCAGATACAGGCTGAACCGGCTCCAGGGTTGAATGGAGTAGTAACCGATCTGGGTGCTGCCGTCCTCTCGCATGTAGGTTACCTTGAGGTTGGCAACCGTCGGATTCGGATTCATCGCCAGTAGCCAGTCATCCAACCCCTGGCCTACCATCCCCTCCGCCAGGTACCAGACTTTCGCCAGTCGGTTCGATGCCAGTCCGCCGGTCCCTCCGGCGTGGCGGAAGTACATGGAGCGCTCGGCGACGATTGGCTGGTCGGAGGTGATCATCGTCGAGACGTCGGCATCGGGTATTACCTGGTTCAGGTAGATGCTGCGTCGGGAGGTGGGCGGCATCACCAGCGATAGCTCTTGACGCTGTCCCTTCCCGGTCAGGAAGGTCAAAGTCACGTTGGCCTGGCTGCTCTGCGGGTTCTGCAGCAGGATCCAGGTCTCGAAATCGCCCTTGGTGCTCCCTTCCGCCATGTACCACCTGGTTGAGGGTGCCCTTGCCCCCACCGTATCGTGTCCGTCGGTTCGGAAGTACATGGCCCGCTCCGCGAGCACCAGGGAATCAGACTCCACCTTCATGGATAGCTCGGATCGCGGTATCACCTGATTGACGTAGATCGATTTTCGGGATGATGGGTCCAGGTAAACATCCTGGATCTGCTGGGAACCGTCGGTTTTCATGTAGGTGACCCTCGCGGTGACGGGGACGGGGTTGGGGTTCTGCAGCAGCAGCCAGAGGTCGAAAGGCGGGGCGGTGCTCCCCTCCGCGAAGTACCACGTTGTCCTGGATCGCGCGGCGACCGGGGTGGGGAGCGGCTGCGGGGGCATCGACGTGGGTTGCGGTTTGCCCGCGGGGACCGGTGTGGCCGTGGGATAGCTGGTGGTGCCCAGCTTGGCGGCCATCACCGCCCTGTAGGCATCCACTAGCCCGGCGCCATAGTACTCGTCCCGTCCGGGAACGCCGAGATCGTCAGCGGTATTCTCCAGTATCTTCACGACCTGGCTGGCACTCAGTTCGGGGTTTACCGATCGAACCAGGGCGGCAACCCCTGATACGTGGGGGGCCGCGGCGGAGGTGCCGCTGGCTGCCACATAATCGCCGTAGCCGGCCCCGCGCCAGAAGGTACTCACTATTCCCACCCCTGGGGCGCTTATCCCCACGTAGGAATGGTGCTGGGAGAAGTCCGGCACGTTGTCAGCTTCATCGGTTGCGCCAACGGCCAGCACCTGGTTGTAGGCAGCCGGGTAGATCACCTCGTCACCCTGGTTCGCGCTGTTGCCGGCCGCCGCCACCAGCACAACCCCTTTGTCATAGGCGTATTGGATGGCCCGGGCCAGCAGCTGGGAGCTCATGGGGTTGCCGAAGCTCATATTGATCACCTTGGCGCCGTGATCGGCGGCGTAGATGATGCCCTTGGAGATCGCCGAGTCGGGCCCGACCCCGCTGGAGTTCAGCACCTTTATCGGCATTATCCGCGCTCCCCACGCTATCCCGGTTATCCCGATGCCGTTGTTGGAGGCTGCCCCGATTATTCCCGCGCTGTGGGTGCCGTGGCCGCTGTCGTCCTCGGGATATGGGTTGTTGTGAAGGAAATCGTAACCGGGGACCAGCTTTCCCGTCAAATCAGGGTGACTGCTATCGACTCCGGTATCCAGCACCGCAACCGTCACGTCGGGGCTTCCCGTCGTCACGTCCCACGCCTGCTCGGCGTGAATCCGCTGCAAGTCCCATTGGAACTGATGGTACAGCTGGTCATTGGGGACCATCATCACGTTCCGAAGATAGTCCAGGTCACACCATTCCACTCGGGGGTCCTGCCGGAGCAGCCGCGCGATTTCCCTCTCTCGTCCTACCGGCACCCCCAGCCGCATGATCCCCAAAGGGGCCACGACGCCCTCTTCCGTCACCGGGTATCCCAGCCGCAGGCTGCTCACATCGAGGTGAACGCCCGGCACGGCCTCGATGAGCAGTTCTCCCGGTACAAAATCCCTCGGCCCTCGGCCCTCGGCCAGCGGCTGAGAAGTTGTCTGAGAGGGTGGCAACCAGAAGCCGGCCGGCCTCCACGCTGGGGCGAAACCCAGCGCCAGAGCGATGGCCAGCAGCAGGGCCAGAAGGGAGAGTCGGCCGAATCGATTGG
Organism: Chloroflexota bacterium; assembly: GCA_021786215.1. The sequence continues at coordinate 2,915 of JAJYNT010000125.1, forward strand.
AGGGCTTCAATTCACTCTCTAGCGGGACCCGATCGTCGCTCCAGCATGTAGCCGAAGCCTCGGACGTTCAAGATGTAGCTGGGCTCGTTGGGGGATCTGTCGATTTTGCTCCGGAGGCGACTCACGTGCACCTTCACGATCTCCTGGGCTTCCTGCTCGGAGCAGTCGTAGCCATTCATGGCGCGGAGCAGCTCCGAACTGGGCACCACCGTTCCCAGTTGAGTCGCCAATGAGGTGAGAAGCCTGTATTCGCCCGGGGTCACCGCGATCGGCTCCCCCCGAAGCCGCACCTCTTTTCGGATCAGGTCGATGGTGAGATCGCGAACGGTGATGCCGCTCTGCCTGGTCGTGCCGAAACGGTAGCGACGCAGAAGCGCCTCCATGTGGGCCTGGATCAGCTCTGCCTCGGCCGATTTCGGCAGGTAGCAATCGGCCCCGGCTCTCAGCGCTTCCGCCTCCCGCCGGCCATCCGGCTTGTCCCCTATGATCAGGATGGGGATGTCGGAAGCCGCCCTCAGCTGCCTGCACCGTTCCAGTCCATCTTCTCCCCCGACGCCCGTTTCCAGTATAAGCAGCCTCGTGCCGGAGA
>JAJYNT010000479.1 GCA_021786215.1 Chloroflexota bacterium
CCGGCCAGATCATCAACGACGAGGCCGGCAGAATGCGCAGGCTGGTCGAGGATCTGCTGCTCTTGTCCAAGATCGAATCGGGGCAGTTGCCTCTGGATAGGGGCGAACTGGATCTAAGGGAACTACTCCGCGTCTGCGTGAAACGTGCCGGCCCCCAGGCTCAACAGGGTGAGATAACGTTGGCGCTGGAGGCGGAGGGACCCGCCCAGATCACAGGCAACGAAGGCCGGCTGGAAGAGGTGTTCAGAAACCTCCTGGACAACGCCCTTCGCCACACCCCTCGGAGTGGAACGGTCACACTGCGATTGGAGTCGTTGTCGGCCCCCATCGGAACCGGCCGAGATAAGGGCAACGGGCGCACCAGCAGCAATAGTTACCGGGTTGCGGTCCACAACTCCGGATCTTATATTCCGCCAGAAGACCAGGCCAGGATCTTCGAGCGGTTCTACCAGGTGGACAAGTCCCGGGCCAGAAACAGCGACGGTAGCGGCCTTGGATTGGCTATCGCCAGTGAGATCGTCCACGCCCACGGTGGAACCATAACAGTGGAAAGCGATCAGATTAATGGCACCACATTTACCGTAGCTCTTAGCGATCAGCCATCAACAAACAGCCATTAGCAGCTTGCTGATGCTGATCGCTGATAGCCCGCGAGAGATTTAACACTGCCGTAACAACTGATTGCCAAGAAACTGATACTATCCATTATCGCAGCATAGGTCCGGCAAACTCCGGATTGCGAATCCCCACCTTTGGGAGGTAGGCGTTGAAGCCCTTGTTGAAGAACTTTGTTCTTGTGTTAGTTGCCATGGTTGTGGGTGCTGCCCTGATGTTCGGGTATCAGCACTACCAGCCGGCCAGTGCCGTGATAAAGCCCCTGGTGGCGAGCGCCCAGACCACGACGGGCAAGACGGGCCTCGTTGACGAGAATAACCTGGTCAAGATTTACCAGGATGTGAGTCCCGCCGTCGTGTTTATCACGTCCACCGGCGTGCATAGCAGCTCGAGAAGCTTTCCACAGCTGCCGGGGCTCCCCCAACTACCCCAACCGCAGCCTTCAACCGGCACAGGCTCGGGTATCATCATCGACGACCAGGGACACATCCTGACGAACAACCATGTAGTGAACGGTGCTAGCCGGATCGACGTTACCCTGGCCGACGGCGACACGGTTCAGGCCAAGCTGCTTGGTCAGGACCCTGGCAACGACCTGGCAGTGCTGAAGATCGACGTGAACAAGTCCAAGCTGACGGTAGCTAGTTTGGGCAGCTCCAACGATCTGAAGCCGGGGCAGTTAGCCATCGCCATTGGGAACCCATTCGGCCTCGATCGCACCATCACCGTGGGGGTGATCAGCTCGGTGGGGAGAAGCTATTCGGGTGGGAGCAGCGCCAGGCCCATCAACAACATGATCCAAACCGACGCGGCCATAAACCCCGGCAACTCCGGTGGAGCCCTGCTGAACTCTGCCGGCCAGGTGATCGGCATAACCACAGCTATCGAGAGCCCTGTTAGTGGCTCTGTCGGCATCGGTTTTGCCGTCCCTATCGACACGGCCAAGGCCGAGCTGCAGGATCTGATCGCGGGCAAGACAATCTCCCACGCGTGGCTCGGCATATCAGGGACATCGGTAACCCCCGACGTGGCCAAGGACCTGGGTGTTCCGGCCGAGGGGGTGTACGTGGTCCAGGTGCAACCCAACAGCCCGGCTTCGAGGGCAGGACTGCAGGGTGCGACTATGCCACAGGGAAGGTTGCAATCGAGCGACCAGACACCCAAGGGCGGTGACGTGATCCTGGCCATCGATGGCCAGAAGGTTAACAAGGTGCAAGAGATTTCGTCCTACCTCGATACCAAGAAGGCGGGCGACAAAGTGACCCTGACCATCCTGCGAGGCGGCCAACAGAAGCAGGTTGAGGTCACACTGGCGAACTGGCCCAACAATCCTTGACTTCTCACCGCAGGTCTTCACCCTCACCCCGCTGTAGGCCTCTCAACGGTGTATTCGTCATTATCGGGCAACACGACTTAGCGCCACGACCTTCCTTGTGTCACCAGATGCCGAACGGTTTTCCTTGGCTGTCTGCAGCTTGAAACGAGCCACGATCTCACGCAGCTTATCGGCTGTGGCCGCCAACTCCTGGGCCTCTGCACCTATCTGCTGGACTTGGGCGGACATCTCCTGAGCCGAGGCTAGCACCTCTTCCGTCGATGCGCTGTTCTCCTCGGCCACCGCCGCCACCGACTCGGCTGCGGATGTCACCACAGAGGCCTGGCCGGTCATCTCCTGGGTAGCAGCTGAGTTCTCCTCCACCACGGAGCTTATGGTGCCCATCGCATCGACCACGGCTCGGGAGCCCCTTGCCATTTCCTGGGCTGCCGCGGCTATCTCAGCCACCTGCTGAGTCATGGATCCCACGGCGTTGAGGATCTCCTCCAGGGCTCGGCGTGCCTGCTCAGCTTTGGTCGATCCATCCTCCACCTGCACGGATCCGCTGTGCATAGCCACCACGGCCTCTCGAGTCCCGCTCTGGACATCCTTGATCAGTTGCGCAATAGCACGAGTTTCCCGTCGCGACCGCTCCGCCAGCTTTCTGACCTCTTCCGCGACCACCGCGAAGCCGCGTCCATGCTCCCCCGCTCTGGCAGCCTCGATAGCGGCATTAAGGGCAAGAAGATTTGTCTGTTCAGCTATGTCGTCGATGGTCTCCACCACAGCTCCGATCTTCTCTCCCAGCCCGCCCAGTGCCTCCACTTTGGAAACCGCGTCGAGTACCACCTCTTTGATCCCGGCCATGCCGGCCACCGTTTCGTCCACGGCCTTGGCACCTTGCTCGGCCGCTGCCTTGGTCTGGCTGCCGGCGGTCGCCAAGTGATCGGCGTTCCCGGCCACCCTATCCACCCGAGAGGCCATCTGCGACGCGGCCGCGGAGGCCGCATGCACCTGGCCAGCCTGCTCGTTTGCCCCTCTGGCGATGGAGTCGATGGCCCGAGTCAGCTGAACCACCGCATCGTTGCTGGCTTGTGCGGATCGAGAGACCTCCTGGGAGCCGCTCGCCATGCTCTGCATCGCGCTGCTCACCTGCTGAACCATCCCATCGGCCTGAGTCGCGGCTCCCTCCAACTGGCTGGAACTGTTCGCCAGGCTATCGGCGGTCCGCTTCAGGTCGGACACCATTTCGTTCAGTCGGTTGACCATGTGATCGACCGCCCTGCCCAGGATATCCCTGCCGGACTGCTGTCGCACCTCCAGGCTCAGATCGCCGGAGGCGATCCGGTCCACCACTATGGATAGGCGAACCAGATAGCTCCGGACCTGAACAAGGACCTCCTCCAATCTCTCAACTTCGTTTCCACTGGAGAAGTAATCGCCGGAGGTAACCAGCTTGAACTCCTCAGAAGCGTCGCTCCGCAGCGCGACTACCCCCATGATCTGGCCACGATATCGAACCGGTGCGGTGTGAACCACCTGGGGGGAGAGCGTGTCAACACTGATCGATAG
>JAJYNT010000197.1 GCA_021786215.1 Chloroflexota bacterium
TCCGATCTGTGCGTCTAGGGTCTCACGTCACTGTGGCGGACTCCGATGGAGTGGAGGAGGTCTACGGCATCGTGGGATCGGCAGAGGCCGACCCGCGGCAGGGCCGGATCTCCAACGAGTCCCCCATCGGGCGCGCCCTGCTGGGCCATCGGGTGGGCGAGACCGTATCGATCCTGGCGCCCGGCGGCAGCTTCGACCTCGTAATCAAGGCCGTCTCGTAGGGGCGATCCTTCCGATCGCCCTGGGCGAACACGAGGTTCGCCCCTACCGACTGCGATCGAGACGCCGTAATCTCGCAGGTTCTCCGGAAAGGATGGCTGGTCCATCCTTTCTTTGCGAGAAGCGCGGACTGGAAGGTATCCGGCTTGGACGAGCAGTACGATCCCCTGGTTGAACGACGGATAAGGAAGCTGAAGGAGCTACGGGACTCGGGCATCAACCCATATCCGTACAGCTTCGATCGGACCCACGTGGCATCTGACATCCATGGCAGCTTCGAGGCTCTGGAGGGGAGCGAGGTTCGCCTTGCGGGCCGGCTGCTCACCGTGCGCGTGATGGGCAAGGCGAGCTTTGCTCACCTGCTGGATCAGTCCGGACGGATCCAGATCTACGTCCGGCGGGATCTGGTGGGGGAAGAGCAGTATGGTCTCTTCAAGTCCTTCGACTCCGGCGACTTCCTCGGCGTCACGGGGAAGCCGTTCCGCACCCGCACCGGTGAGGTCACCGTCGAAGTGGAGGAGCTGGCGCTGTTGTCCAAGGCGCTGCGCCCGCTTCCAGAGAAGTGGCACGGCCTCACGGACGTGGAGAAGCGGTATCGGCAGCGGTATCTGGACCTGATCTCCAACGAGGAGGTGCGCCGCATCTTCCAGACCAGGAGCCGGATCATCGACGGCATTCGTCGCTACCTGGTGGAGCGGGACTTCCTGGAGGTGGAGACCCCCGTCCTGCAGCCGATCCACGGGGGGGCGGCGGCGAGGCCCTTCGCGACCCACCACATCGCCCTGGATCGGGACCTCTACCTGCGGATCGCCCTGGAGCTTTACCTGAAGCGGTGCGTCATTGGCGGCTTCGAGAGGGTCTTCGAGATCGGCCGCAACTTCCGAAACGAGGGCATCTCCACCCGGCACAACCCCGAGTTCACCATGATGGAGCTCTACCAGGCCTACGCCGACTACAACGACATCATGGCGCTGGTCGAGCACATGGTCTCCTGCGTGGCGGAGCAGGTGCTGGGGACCCACAAGATCGAGTTCGGCGGAAACAGCATCGACCTGCGGCCCCCCTGGCCGCGTGTGAAGATGAGGGATGCCATCCGGATCGAGAGCGGCATCGACTACGAGGATTACGCGACGACCGAGGCGCTGTACGGGGCCATGCGGGAGATCGGAATGCACCCGGATCCAGGCAGCTCTCGGACCAAGCTGATCGATACCCTGCTGAGCAACTACGTGGAGCCGAAGCTAATCCAGCCCTCCTTCCTGGTGGATTATCCGATCGAGACGTCGCCGCTGGCGAAGCGGAAGCGGGACGATTCGTCGGTGGTGGAGCGGTTCGAGGCCTTCGTAGGGGGCATAGAGATTGCGAATGCCTTCAGCGAGTTGAATGATCCCCTGGAGCAGAGGGAGCGCTTCGTCCAGCAGTTGGCCGAGCGGGCGGCGGGCGACGAGGAGACGCAGCCCATGGACGAGGATTTCCTCACGGCCCTCGAGCATGGGATGCCACCCACGGGCGGTCTTGGGGTGGGGATCGACCGGCTGGTGATGCTGTTCACCGGCAATGCCTCCATCCGAGAGGTGATACTCTTCCCGCAGTTGAGGGCCAGGGAATAGCTTTTCCGATGCAGCACCCTCTCTACGTTGCCTTCGTCTGGCACATGCATCAGCCCTATTACCTGGACGAGGACAGCGGCGAGTATCTCCTTCCGTGGGTGCGGCTCCACTCGACGAAGGACTACCTCCACATGGCGGAGGTACTGGAGGATTACCCCTCCGTCCACGCCACCTTCAACTTCGTTCCCTCTTTGCTGGAGCAGCTGCAGGGCTATGCCAACGGCACGGTCCTGGACCGGGCCTGGAAGGTCAGCCTGCAGGAGCGGCTTTCCCCGGAGGAGAAGCAGTTCGTCGATTCCCTCTTCTACAGCGTCAACAGGGACAACTTCATCCGCTCCTACCCTCGGTACTGGCAGCTGATGAGACTGAAGGAGGAGGCCGGCGGAGACCTGGACCTGCTGGGCGAGACCTACTGGAGAGACCTGGTCGCCTGGTTCAACCTGGCATGGATCGATCCCACCTGGATCCAGCGGGATCCGGAGCTGAGGGCGCTGGTGGCCAAGGGTTCCCACTTCTCCCTGGACGAGGTGGGCACTATCCTCGACAAGCAGCGGGGGCTGATAGGGGTCACATTGACCACCTATCGCCGCCTTCAGCGGCGCGGACAGGTGGAGCTGACAGCTTCCCCCTATTACCACCCCATTCTGCCCCTGGTAATGGACTCCAACTGCGGCCAGGAGCCGAGCCCCTGGCTGCGCCTTCCCAGCGAGCGCTTTCAGCAGCGGCAAGATGCCCTGGAGCAGCTGAGACTGGCCGTGGATTACCACGAATCGGTGTTCGAGCGGCCACCGGCCGGACTGTGGCCGTCCGAGGGGTCCGTCAGCCAACCGCTGATCGACCTGCTCCGAGATGTGCCCGAGATCCGCTGGTTGGCCACCGACGAGGCGATCCTCGCTCGCTCCCTGGGGCGCAACATCGAGCGGAACGGCTGGGGTTACCTTTCCGACCCACGCTTTCTGTACCAACCCTACTGGGCCGGGTCGGGGGATCACAGGGTGGCGATGGTGTTTCGGGACCACTACCTCTCGGATCGCATCGGCTTCACCTATCAGGGCATGAACGGCCGGCAGGCAGCGGAGGATCTGATGTTCCGCTTCATCGCCATCCACGAGATGGTGAAGGACGATCCGGTGCCCTACCTGGTGCCCATCGTCCTGGATGGGGAGAACTGCTGGGAGTACTACGAGCGGAACGGGGAGACCTTCCTGCGAGCGCTGTACGAGATGCTCTCGCGGGAGAGCAGGGTGCGCCCCGCGACGGTGTCGGAGTTCTTGAACCAGTTCCCGCCTCGCGAAGAGATCCTGCGGCTGGCTACCGGCTCCTGGATCAACGGCGATCTGGAGACCTGGATCGGCGAGGACACCCAGAACCGGGGGTGGGAGTATCTGACGCGGACTCGTACAGCCTTGGCCGAGGCCGAGAGCCGTGGAACCCTGCCCGACGGACAGCTGAGCCGCGCCAGGCGGTGTATGATGGCTGCCGAGGGGAGCGATTGGTTCTGGTGGTACTACAGCCACAACGTGTCCGAACAGGACGACATGTTCGACCGGCTGTTCCGGCACTTCCTCAAGGGCGTCTACCGGGCCCTGGAGCTGCCCATGCCGGAATGGGTCGGCACGCCGATCATCAGTCAGGTGCCCAAACTGACCAGTCGC
>JAJYNT010000222.1 GCA_021786215.1 Chloroflexota bacterium
GCGGGGATGATCCATCCCAACATGGCCACCATGTTCTGCTTCGTCACGACCGACGCGGCCGCCGAGGCGGCCTTCCTGGACCAGGCCCTGCGCCGCAGCGTCGACCTGTCCTTCAATATGATCTCGGTGGACGGGGACATGAGCACCAACGATACGGTGCTGGTGCTGGCTAATGGCCGGTCGGGATCGCCGGTTCTGGCCGAGGGGACTCCGGGGGACGTCGCCTTCGAGAGGGCGCTCACCGAGGTGTGCATCCGAATGGCAAAGGCGATCGCGGCCGACGGCGAGGGGGCAACTCGGCTGATCGAAGTGACCGTGGAGGGTGCCGAGAGCGAGCAAGACGCGAGGATGGCCGCCCGGGCGATAGCCTCCTCCAACCTGTTGAAGGCCGCGGTCTACGGCGGGGACCCGAACTGGGGCCGGGTGGCGTGCGCCGCCGGCTATTCCGGGGCGAACCTTGAAGAGACAAAGCTGGACATAACCATAGCCGGGTTTGCGACCCTCATGGAGGGGAGGGTGCTACCCTTCGACGCCGCTGCGGCGAGCATCGCACTGAAACAGGCCGAGGTGTCCATAGTGGTCAACCTGAACCTGGGAAGCCATCGGGCTACTGCTTGGGGCTGCGATTTGACCGAGGAGTACGTGGTGATCAACAGCAAGTACACTACCTGATCCGAGTGCTTTGTCACACTGGTCTTGGTCTGTAGGGACGGGCCCTGTGCCCGTCCGCTAGAAGGGCGATGGTAGGAGCAGGCGGCAGGGCAGAGCGCCCTGCCCTACATCTCATGATCTCTGTGCCACAGCCCTAGTACTGAGTGCTGGATCGGGGAGTGCCCCCAAGACTTCAACAGATTCTGATGTGGGTACAAGCCGATGGAGAAAGCTGACGGGGTAGCCGAAATCCTCATCGAGGCTATTCCCTACATAAACCGCTTCGTAGGAAAGACCATCGTTGTGAAAATGGGCGGGAGCACCATGGATTCGGACCAGACGGTGCTGCAGGATATCGCCTCCTTGAAGCGGCTGGGGATCAATCCGATCCTGGTGCATGGGGGCGGGCCCGAGATCTCCGACTGGATGCAGCGGGTGGACAAGAAGCCCCAGTTCGTCGAGGGGCTGAGGGTGACCGACCAGGAGACCCTGGACATCGCCACCATGGTGTTGCGGGGCAAGGTCAACGCTGAACTGGTTGCTCGCTTGAACGGCATGGGAGTTCCGGCTGTAGGTCTCTGCGGCGCCGACGCCGGTCTGTTCCAGGCGTCGCAACGGGATAAGCGCTTGGGTTTCGTGGGCGATGTGACGCGAGTGGATCTCCGGCTGCTATCCTTGCTGGCGGCGCAGGGATACCTACCGGTGGTGGCTCCCGTGGCCTTGGGCGAGGGAGGACAGCTGCTTAACATCAACGGCGATACCGCTGCTGGTGAGCTATCCGCGGCCCTGTGCGCGGAGAAGCTGATCTTCTTCACAGACGTCCCCGGGATTCAGGACAACGAGGGGAAGCTGCTGGCCCAGCTGCCTGTGGCCGAGGTGGAGGCGCTGATTAGCTCCGGGACGGTCACCGGTGGGATGATCCCGAAGGTGCGGGCGTGCAAGAAGGCTTTGACTACCACGGGCCGCGCGCATATCATCGATGGGCGAGTGCCTCACGCGTTGTTGAAGGAGTTGTTCACGGACTCGGGTGTGGGCACCATGATTGTGGCTGCATGAGATAATGTTGAGCAGGGAGGTGTGAGGTGACGATTTCCCCTGTCGTTATGAATGCGCTGAGGAGGGCTGCCCTGGCCGGGTTCATCGCGGCGCTGACGGTCTTCATGGACGAGGTAAGGAAATCCGAAGAACGGCAGCGAGAGCGAGAGCGGAAAGGCAAGTAGAGGTGAAATGATGACCGACTGGCGGGAGTTGGAGAGCAAGCTGTTCATGGGCGTGTTCCGGCGGACGCCCCTGGTGATTGTGCGGGGTGAGGGGAGCCGCGTGTGGGATGAGAACGGCAAGTCTTACCTGGACCTGGTCGCCGGGTGGGCGGTGAACAGTCTAGGCCATTGCCATCCGGCAGTGGTGGACGCGGTGCGTGAGCAGGTCGGGACCCTGATTCAGACCTCCAACCAGTACTACACCATACCTCAGTTGGAGTTGGCCCAGCTGTTGGTGGACAACTCTCCGATGGATCGGGTGTTCTTTTCCAACAGTGGCACTGAGGCCAACGAGGGGGCCGTCAAGCTGGCCAGGAAGTATGGAAAGAAAAGGCTGAACGGCGCCTACGAGGTAATCACTACCCTCAAGTCGTTCCATGGACGAACCCTGGCGATGGTCGCCGCTACCGGCAAACCGGCCTATCAGAAGGATTTCGTTCCGATGCCGGAAGGTTTCGTGAACGTCCCTTACCACGACATGGATGCCCTGGTCAAGGCGACAACGGAGAAAAGTTGCGCGGTGATGTTGGAGCCGATCCAGGGAGAGGGCGGGGTGAATATCCCCGACGAGCAGTACCTGGCCGACGTGCGCGCCTGGTGCACCGAGCGGAAGCTGCTGCTGATCATGGACGAGATCCAGACAGGGGTGGCACGGACAGGCACCATGTGGGGGCATCAGCAGTTCGGCATCGAGCCTGACGTGATGACGGTGGCCAAAGGGCTGGCCAGCGGTGTCCCCATCGGCGCTTTCCTCTGCAAGGAGCAGTTCTCGGTGTTGGAGCCCGGTGATCATGGCTCTACCTTCGGAGGGAATCCCCTGGCCTGTGCCGCGGGCGTGGCGGTAATGCGCTACGTTGTCGAGAACGATCTGCCCGGCCACGTGCGACGGGTGGGGGCTCACCTGATGGACGGACTGCTCGCGCTGAAGGCGAAGCATCCGGAGATCAGCGACGTTCGTGGTCGAGGTCTTCTGGCGGCCATCGAGTTCGAGGAAGAGATAGCGCCTGAGCTGCTGAGCCGCTGCCTGGAGCGAGGGTTGCTTGTGAACAACGTGTCATCCAAGATCATGAGATTGATGCCCGCTCTGACCATCAGCGAGGGCGAGATCGACGAAGCGTTGGGGATCCTCGAGAGCTCCATCTGAGCTGAGATAGCGATGGGGCGGGTCGAGTGCCCGCCCCATCTGTCTTAGCTCTGCCACTGGCTATTGTCTTTTCCGCGTGCCCCAGACAGATCGTGGGTGGGAAGCAGGTTACTGGTGGCCAGCTCCCCCTGCTGGTGAACTCTTCTGATCCCACTACCCAGGTCGACATACTCCGTCGTCTCGGGGATTATCTCTCCCTCTTCGACGATGTCCACCATAGATAACTGGAACTGCTCCTCCGTGAGATTGTTCCGTATCTCGTCCGGTAAGGCCGCGTACCGCACTTCCCTCAGGCGCATCCACTATGCCTCCTTCCGCCGAATCGCAGACGGGGCCATGGACGGGCAATAACTATGCCGGACATGCCGGCGTGCTTACTCGGTGGGCTGGCCTCGCTCTTCGCACTCGATCTCGCCGATCTTCTGC
>JAJYNT010000108.1 GCA_021786215.1 Chloroflexota bacterium
CCTTCGGGGACAGGAGATTCGCGAGGGCTAAACGGACTGTGAGACCGCTGGCGCCTGCATCTCCTTCGTCTCGGTTCTCGGTCCGAGCCGGGCATGCTCCGGCCGCCTGAGCGCTCTCGGGACGGGGCTCTCCGACCATCGTCGGCTACCAAGTATCATCCGCGACCTCGGGGGGGAGAGGTCGCTGCTACGAGGTTCGAACTTGATGAGCGTACGGGGCAAAGTTGCCATAGTCACCGGATCCAGTCGCGGGATAGGACGGGGCATCGCAGAGCGGCTGGCGGCCGAGGGAGCCATGGTAGTCGTCAACGGTCGGAAGGCCGAGAGCATCGAGCCGGTAGCCGCCGCCCTGAGGGGCTCTGGGGCCTCAGCGCTGGCCGTCGCGGCCGACGTGGGCTATCGGGAGGAGGTTGACCGTCTGTTCGATGCGACGGTGCGGGCCTTCGGTGGAGTCGACATCCTGGTAAACAACGCGGGTTGGGCGAATCCGGTGGTCCATTTCCTGGAGATGGATGAGGAGCACTGGGACACCGTGATCCGCACCAACCTGAAGAGCATCTACCTCTGTTCGCACCGAGCAGCCAACCTGATGGTTGACCAGGGACGGCAGGGTAGCATCATCTCGATCAGCTCTTTTGGAGCCGCGCGGGCCCACCGCCAGCAGCCGGCATACGATGCGACAAAAGGAGGGATCGAGGCTCTCACCAGGGCCATGGCCCTGGATCTGGCCCCCTTCGGGATCCGCGTCAACGCGGTGGGACCCGGCGCCATCCACACCGATGAGCACGAAGCCCAGGGGCCAGAGGCCAGGGTGCGTCGAGCGGCGCCCATACCGCTGGGTAGGGTTGGCGATCCAGCGGATGTCGCTGGAGCGGTCGCCTTCCTGGCCTCCGACGATGCCAGCTACATCACCGGCCAGCTGATCTATGTGGATGGTGGGATGCTGGCCCAGTTGAGATCCCCACAGGTAGACCGTTCCTTGCCTCAGTCGGTGCTGGCGCGACTGAGGAGATAAGGCTTGCTTTCTGGTCCCAACGGTCGACGCCGTCCATTCCGCGGAATTTGACGATCGGGATGGCGCGGCGCCGGCCGGATAACAGCCGAACCGCCGGACGGAGCCGCGGCTCTCGGGGGTCCCTCAACTCAGCCGGCCGGCCGGCGGAACACACCACCAACCGTGGAGGACTCCGCTTCGACGAATTCCCAGCCGTCCTGAATGAGCCTGTCGACGAGTGTGTCCAGGTCGCTCTCCGGATCCTTTCCGCTCCAGTCGGTGATCGCCACCTGGTATCTGCCCCTCGGCCCGATTGCTTCGGCGACGAACCTCCACTCCGTAGAGGAGATCCCCTGCTTGGACTCTATCTTCACCTCGCACATCTCCCACTCGGGCTCGGGAACCTGCTTCTCTTCTTTGCTAGCTACCGGGGTTCCGCATTGCATGCAGAACCTGGCGGCATCCGGCAACTCCGTTCCACACCGTGGACAGCGCACTTTCTACCCCCAGTACCTTCACTCAGACCGGCGAGACGCGGGCTCGCAGCCGCAGAAGTCTATCTCAGGAACCGTACATAGGCAATCCTTGAGCCGCCGGCGAGGACCGACCAGATTCGCCGAAGACAGTCTATTCACCTAACCATCCTATCACGCATGCGCATTGGAGCAGATAAAGGTGGCGATAAGGTGCTACAATTGCGCCGCCCGCACATCGGATGTCGTTTCAGCACAACGCCCCTGTAGCCGCTTCAGGCGCCTCGGGATTCAGCACTGTGCCATATCGATCTGCTCGGGCTTCTGGCGAGAAACACGGACCCCCAACCCAAGAGTGATACCTTGATCCTGTCAGCTAAAGGAGAGAGAAATGAGCCCAGATAGACCGACAATGACCCATCGAGAGAGGGTACTCGCGGCCCTGAACCACAAGGAGCCGGATCGGGTGCCGATCGATCTGGGGGGCTGCCGCGACAGCAGCATCCACGTGGCAGGCTACGACAGACTGAAGCAACGGCTGGGGATCGAGGCACCCAACATCATCTCCGATCGGATGATGCAACCGGTTCTCGTGGACGATCGGATCCTGGAGAGGTTCGACGTGGACGTCAGGTCCCTCTTGCCCGGGGCTCCAGACCGGGGCGGTGACGTGGAACTGGACGATGAAACTTACCGGGACGAATGGGGAGTTGTGCGCAGCAAGCCGGAGGGCACCTACTGGTACGACCTCCAGGGATCGGTCCTTTCGGGGGAGATCACACGGCAGGACATCCTCAAGCACCCGTGGCCGGACCCCTACGACCCCGGTCGCACGAGGGGACTGAGGCAGAGGGCCCTGGAGATAAGGCAAAAGGGCGATTACGCCCTGGTGCTCAGCCTGACCGTCGGCGTGGTCCACATCAGCCAGTATCTCCGAGGATTCCAGGATTGGTACATAGATATGGCGGCCGATCAGACGCTGATCGGCGCCCTGATGGATGCCATCCTCGACGTCACCCTCGCCATGGCCCACAACATCTTGAGGGAGGTGGGCGATCTGGTGGACATCGTCTTTACCGGCGACGATCTGGGCTCCCAGAGCGGGCTGCAGATGTCTCCCGAGGCCTACCGAAATGTGATCAAGCCGCGCCACGCCCGCTTCTATATGCAGGCTAGGGAGATGTGCCCCAATGCCAAGATGGCCCTGCACAGCTGCGGTTCCGTCTACCAACTGCTCGACGACCTGATAGATATCGGCGTCGAAGTGCTGAACCCGATCCAGGTCTCAGCCAGGGAAATGGACCCGGCCCGCTTGAAGGCGCAGTTTGGGGATCGGCTTTCCTTCTGGGGCGGCATCGATACCCAGAAAGTGCTGCCCTACGGAACGCAGGATGAAGTGAAGGCGGAGGTGCGCCGTCGACTGGCCGAGATGGGGCAGGGAGGGGGCTACATGCTGGCGGCGGTGCACAACATCCAGCCAGACGTTCCGATCGACAACATTATCACCATGTACGACTACGCCCGAGAGGTGGGAAGCTATCCACTTCACCTGTAGTTTCCGTTCATCGCAGGGGACTTGAAGGCGGGAACGAAGCTGGACGGCGGCGGTGGGTACACGGTCTACGCCATGAACGACCTGGCCGGCGTGGCCAAACGAGAGAATCTCGTACCGTTCGGCTCTCGTGTTTCATTTTCGTGGGAGCGGGAACGTCACGCTGCCGGTTCGGGATCGTGCAACCGCGCAGAAGGCATGAGTGAAGCTCGTCTCGGGCAAAGATCGTGGGCCGGGAACTTGTGCCGCCTCAGCACATTCAGACCAGTCGGTAGCCCAGAGAATATGCCGCGTTGCGTAGAGGAGTAAACAATCTGGGATCAGTCAGCGGGAGGTTAAGTAGGGGATTGGAGGGCATGGCGTCCACTGCTCGCTCGTAGAGCACTACAGCTGGGCGGTTGGCGTGCATCGACGAGCAGTAATACAGTCCATCTACCTGT
>JAJYNT010000365.1 GCA_021786215.1 Chloroflexota bacterium
CCAGGTCACGCCGGATCGCTACGAGGTGGACAAGGAAAGCCTGGCCATGGTGCGGAAGGAGATAGGGCGCAAAGGGTTCATGCTGGTGCGGGACGAGGCCACGGGGGAAAGCGTGCGGGTCGACCTACCGGAGGAAAAGGCGACCGCCCAGGTGCTCACGGAGCAGGAGGTCCGCGCCCTGGCCGAGCTTGGCAAGCGGGACGAGGCACACTACGGCGCCCCGCAGGACGCCGAATGGGCTGTGGAGAAGGGCTCTATCTACATGGTGCAAACTCGCGCGGTGACCACCCTCGTCGAGAAGGCCAAGGCACCGGCGCAGGCCGAGACGGGCCGGGTCCTGCTGCACGGACTTGGGGCGAGCCCGGGCACGGCAACGGGGACCGTCCGCGTGCTCTCCTCACCGGACGAGGGCGACAAACTCCGGCAGGGCGAGATCCTGGTCACAACCATGACGGCGCCGGACTGGGTGCCACTCATGCGTCGCGCGGCGGCCATCATCACCGACGCGGGCGGCATGACCTCCCACGCGGCCATCGTTTCCCGGGAGTTGGGCATCCCCTGCGTCGTGGGGACGAGGGATGCCACCACAGTCCTCAAAGACGGCGTGGCTATCACGGTGAACGCCCGCGAGGGAACCGTCGTGGCCGGCGCCATCCCCGAAGCGAGGCCGGCGCCCCCACCAGCCAAGGCCCCACCACCACCACCACCCACCCCTGTGGTAACGGCAACCCGCCTCTACGTGAACCTGGGCGAGCCCGAGTTGGCGGAAGAGGTAGCGCGGCAGCCCGTGGACGGGGTTGGTCTCCTCAGAGCCGAGTTCATGCTGCTGGCGACCCTGGACAACACCCACCCGCGCCTGCTCCTCCAGCAGGGCCGCGGCGATGAGTTCGTGGCTCGAATGGCCGACAAGTTGCGAGTCTTCGCTCGTGCCTTCCATCCCCGACCCGTGGTCTACCGCACCATGGATTTCCGCTCCAACGAGTTCCGCGGCCTCCAGGGGGGCGAGCAGTTCGAGCCCCGGGAAGACAACCCCATGATCGGCTACCGGGGCTGCTACCGTTACACTCGGGAGCCAGACCTCTTCGCCCTGGAGCTTCGTGCGCTGCTGGGGGTGCGCAAGGATTTCGAGAACCTGCATGTGATGATCCCATTCGTCCGAACGGGATGGGAGTTTCAGGAGTGCAAGCGACTGATCGACCAGAGCGGCCTCACGAACCATCGCCATCTCGAGCTCTGGGTGATGGCCGAGGTGCCTTCGATCGTCTCCTGGCTCGAGGAGTACGCACGGCTCGGCGTGACGGGGGTATCGATCGGATCGAACGACCTGACTCAGCTGATGCTGGGCGTCGACCGTGACAGTGAAGTGCTGGCACCACTGTATGACGAGCGGGACAAGGCCGTGCTGGATACTATCCACACGATCATCGAGGAGTGCCGGCGGCTGGGCATCACCAGCTCCATTTGCGGCCAGGCCCCCTCCGTCTACCCGGAGTATGCCGAGACACTGGTGCGCTGGGGGATCGACTCGATCTCCGTCAACCCCGACGTGATCGAATCAACTCGCCGAAACATCGCCGCGGCGGAGCAGAAGCTGCTACTGGCCGATGCCCGGGGGCGGGCCGTGGTCAGTCACGACGGTCGGGAGCGTGCAGCAGAGGTGCCACCAGCAGGATTGCCGAAGTCTGATCCTGCCGGACAATGAGAAACTAGCCACAGGAGCCAACGGATCGTCGATTGTCCGGCCGAGATGGGAGTGGAGGTCCGCGAATGAACTCCATAACGAGAAAAGTGGATGTCGTGGTGCTCGGCGCCGGGGGTGGAGGGTATCCGGCGGCGTTCTTGCTGGACAGGGCGGGCCTCCAGGTTGTTATGGCGGACCCAGTGGGCAACCTGGGTGGCGAATGCCTTGCGGAGGGATGCATACCATCGAAAGCGGTACGCGAGGCGAGCCTCGTTCGCGCAAGAGCGGACAAGTACCCCTTTTTCGGATTGAGAGGGGGGATCCCTGACGTCGATTGGAAGGGAGTGCTGGCCCATAAGGACCGCGTTCAACAGACGCGCTACGACCAGCACACGGAGGAATTTAAGGATTCAGGCATCCTGTTTGAGGCCGGCCGCGGCCGGATCCTGGACGAAAAGCGGGTCGAAATCGAAACGGGGGATGGTCCTCACCGCTACGAGTTTCGCGATCTCATCGTGGCCACGGGTGCCCACCCTCACCGGTTGAAGATCCCTGGGGCCGAACTGGCGATCACCTCCCACGACCTGTTCCGGCTGGGAGCAGACCTCCCCTTTCCACGACAGATGGTGGTCATCGGCGGGGGCTACATAGGTGTCGAGGTTGCCTCCATGCTCAACAATTTCGGGGCGCAGGCCATCGTTCTGGAGTACACGGCTCAGCTACTGCCCGGTTTTGATCCGGAGTTGGCCGAGACTCTCCGCTCCAGCTTGAGCCAACGAGTGCACATCGAACTTGAGGCCGAGGTGACCGAGATCAAGTCGCTCGCCGCGGGTCTGCAGGTTGGCTACCGACAGCATGGACAGGAGCGCTGGGTGACGGGAGACACGGTACTCATGGCCACCGGCCGGGAGGTCGTCTTGCCAGAGGGGATTGAGAATCTGGGACTAAGCGTAAGCGGCCATCTAGTTGTCGATAACATGCTGCGGACTGAGAAGCCACATGTTTACGCTCCCGGCGACGTCAACGGGCGCAGCATGTTGTTTCATTCCGCGGTTCAGCAGAGCCTCGTGGCTGCACACGGTATCCTCGCTGGAGGGCTGCCCGCCGAGAGAATGGACTTCGAGAGCGTACCCTACACCGTCTTTACGGAGCCGGAACTGGCAGGCGTCGGCCTTACCGAGGCGCAGGCCCGGGACCGCTGTGGCGCGGTCGAGGTTGTGCGATATGACTACGCCACCGATGGTCGCGCCCAGATCTTTGGCGAGACGCAGGGATTCATCAAACTCGTGTTCGAGAGCCGTACGAGCCGGCTGC
Organism: Chloroflexota bacterium; assembly: GCA_021786215.1. The sequence goes on from JAJYNT010000365.1 coordinate 2,996, forward strand.
TGGGTGCCCAGATTGCAGGGCTGGACGCAGCTCAGTTGATCCCGCCGCTTGCGTTGGCCGTCAGTCAGGGGTTGGGGGCGGCTGCCCTGACCAATGTGGCCTTCCCTCACCCCATGATCTCCGAAGGGATCAACAAGGCAGCCCGCAAGTTCCGCCCGTAGCGCCAGCCCCTGGTTCATCGCGTCACGGGTGGGGCAGTATCGATCGGGGACTGTCCCAACTCGCGATAGTGTACGGTATATTGCGGAAACGTCTACCATGTCATGCTGAGCGTCAGCGAAGCATCTCCTCGTGGCTTTCACGATGCGACCAACGCTAGTGGGTGACCGCCTTGACTACTACGTCTACATTATGTCCAATGTTTCGCGAACCCTCTACGTGGGCGTGACAAACGACCTGCTGCGGCGCGTGTACGAGCACAAGCAGAAGCTCAGTCACGGTTTCACCAGGAAGTACAACC
>JAJYNT010000452.1 GCA_021786215.1 Chloroflexota bacterium
GCGTTCGGCGCCGGGGCGCCGGCCTTTGGGGCGAGGAGGATGACACCAAGATGCCCATCGGCCTATACATCTGCCAGTGCAACGGGGAGATATCCAGGATCATTGACACCGCGAGATTGGCCGCCAACATGGCCAAGGCGAAGGGAGTCGGTGTGTCCCGGGAGCACGCCTGCCTCTGCGGAGCCGACGGGCTTGCAGCGATCAAGAGAGACATAGAGGATGGGACTGTCGACAGGGTGGTGGTCGCGGGCTGCTCGCCCAGGGCTTACCAGGAGGAGTTCGCCAGGACACTCACGGAGACGGGCATCAACCGGTATCTCCTGGAGCGGTGCAATCTCCGAGAGCAGTGCGCATGGCCTCACGCCGACAACCCAGATCAGGCATTTCGCAAGGCCGCATCGCTGGTGGCCATGTCGCTGGCCAGGGCTCGACTCCTGGAGCCCCTCATTCCCTTGACCTTCCCTGCTTCAAACCGTGTGCTGGTAGTAGGTGGGGGCATAGCCGGCCTGAGCGCTGCCCTCGACCTCTCCGCTGCGGGAGCCGAGGTGGTGGTTGCCGAGCAGCAGCCCCATCTCGGAGGCCGTGTGGTTGGCTTCCACCGATACTTTCCAAGAATGTGTCCGCCTCAATGCGGAGTGGACTACATGGTGCAGAAGCTACGCGCGGACTCCCGCGTTAGGCTGCTGACTCAGACCCAGCTGCAGGCGATCAATGGCTCGCCGGGCAGCTTTGAAGCCGAACTGATCCAAGCGCCCAGGTACGTCGCGGTGGAAAGATGTACGGCCTGCGGTGAGTGCGCGGCCGTCTGCCCGGTGTCCCGCGACAATCCCTTCGATTTCGGGCGCAGCGCAACCAGGGCCGCATATCTTCCTCACGATATGGCCTACCCCAGAGCCTACGTCATCGACCGGGCACTTTGCCCGGAGGGCTGTGACCTCTGCAGCCGGGCCTGTCCTACTGGTGCCATCTGCCTCGACCAGGGAGAGGAGCGATTCAAGCTGCAGGTCGGCAGCGTCGTGGTGGCCACCGGCTGGGAGCCGTACGATGCTTCGCGCCTGGAGCGGTACGGCCACGGGCGTTTCACCAACGTGGTGACCAACCTGGAGTTCGAGAGGCTGGTCTCGCCGACGGGTCCCACCGCCGGGGGTCTGGTACGCCTCTCCGATGGCCAGCCCGCCAAGCGGGTCGCCTTCCTCCAGTGCGCCGGAAGCAGGGATCAGGAACACCTGCCCTACTGCTCGCAAATCTGCTGCACCATAACACTGAAGCAGCTCGCCTACGTCAGGGAGGCCGACCCCGACGCGGAGATCTCGGTGTTCTATATGGACCTCCGGGCGGTTGGTGCCTACGAGCGGATGTACAGGGATGCCCAGGAGAAGCACGGCGCCTCCTTCATCCGCGGCAACCCTTACGAACTTGTGGAGGACCCGCGCTCCAAGGAGATCACGGTGCGCGCGGAAGATACCCTCTCCGGACGCCAGGTGGAGGTGAAGGTCGACCTGGCCGTGCTAGCTACCGGAATGAAGCCGAGCCCAGCCCCAGAGCAGTTGATCTCCGGCTTGGAGCTCGAACAGGAGTGGGGATTCGCCTCGGGGCACACGCAGTGCTTCCCGATGGACCTCCGACGCACGGGGATCTACCCGGCGGGATGCAGCCAGGGGCCGATGGACGTGTCCTCGGCGGTGAGGAGTGCCGGCGCGGCGGCAATGAAAGCCGTGGCGCTGGCGAGACATCCCCTGGAGATCAACCCTACCGTGCCCGTCGTCGACAAGACCAAGTGCGACAAGTGCAAGCGATGCATGGAGGAATGCCCCTTCGACGCCTGGTACTGGGACGAAACCGGCTACCCTGCTCCCGACCCGCTGAAGTGCCGGCAGTGCGGCACATGCCAGGGAGGGTGCCCCATGCGCGTCATCTCCATCAGGAATTTCAGCATAAAGCAGGTCGCCGGCATGATACAGGCCCTGGACCCCTCCTTCGCCGGAAAAGGGCAGCCTGTGATCCTCGCCCTGCTGTGCGCCAATGATGCCTACGCGGCCGCCGACTTGGCGGGGCAGGCGAGACGAAGCTACCCCGTCAACGTCGTCTCGCTGCCGGTGCTCTGCGCCGGCTCGGTCAACGTGGCTTGGGTGACGGATGCCCTCACCAACGGCGTGGATGGTGTGCTCATTGCCGGCTGCAAGTCGGACCAGTGCCACTTCTTCCATGGCAGCGACCTGGCCAAGACCAGGCTTGGCAATATGCAAGACACCCTGAAGCGGATGATGATCGAGCCGGACCGCATCAGGATGGTCGATCTGAGCATCACGGACGATGCGGCGTACGCACGACTGATAGAGGAATTCGTTGCCAGCCTTCAGAAATTGGGGCCGAGCCCCTTCAAGGTGTGATCCCTGGCGTGCCGCTTGAGGCTGTGGATGGCCAACGGGGAGAGAGAATGGTCGTAGCTACCGAATCAACTTCACGACAGATGCTCGAGGAGGCAAGGCGCCTGGCTCGATCGTGCTATCAGTGTGGGCGATGCGCCGGTGGATGCCCGATGGCCTTCGCCATGGACATCACCCCTCGGCAAATCCTCAGACTGCTGCAACTGGGCCTCAAGGAGGATGCGTTGCAATCGCACTCGCCGTGGCTGTGCGCCGGATGCTTCGGCTGCTCCTTCTCCTGCCCGAGAGGCGTGGACCTGACGCGGGTGATGTACCTCCTCAGGCAGCAGGCGGCGGCCGAGGGGACATGCAACGAAAGCATCCGCTTCTACCGCGAGTTCGTGGCCGGCATTCGGAGGCGAGGGGCTGTCTACGAGCCCGAGCTGATGCTGGCCTACGCTCGTAGGGTGGGGCTGGAAGCGATTCTCCCCCACCTGCGGATGGGGACGGAGCTGGCGCTTAGAGGCAAGCTGACCTTCAAGCCACGGTCCATCGCCGCGAAGGAGCAGCTTAGCCGGGTGATCCAACAAGTGATGGAAGGCGGGGAGGAGTAGGAGCAAGATGGAGTATCAGTTCTTCCCCGGCTGTTCCCTTCACGGGACCGCCAGAGAGTACGCCGTTTCTCTCAGGGCGGTGTTCAACAAGCTAGGCCTGACGCTCAACGAGATCGAGGGGTGGAACTGCTGTGGTGCGACGGCGGCAAGGTCGCTCGACGAGCTTCTCCCCATCGTGCTGGGGGCCCGGAACCTCGCCCTGGCTCAGGAGAGCGATCAGCCGCTGCTGGCAGCCTGCAACATGTGCTACAGCAATCTGGCCATCGCACAGCATTCGCTGCAAGAGGAAACCGTGCGAAAGCGGGTGAACTCAAGGCTGCGGGAACTGGGAATCAGCTACTCTGGGGGCGTGCCGCTGCTCCACCCGCTGCAGGCCGTCGCTACCGAAACCGGGCTGGAGCGGATCGCTGCCGAAGTCGTGCGTCCACTGGTGGGCCTCAGGGTGGTGTCCTACTACGGTTGCTTGCTAA
>JAJYNT010000005.1 GCA_021786215.1 Chloroflexota bacterium
CGGCAGATAGGGCTGAGTGTTCGGGAAGGCGGTCGGAGTGTCGGTGATGATCGTCTCGGGCCCCCAGCCCTTCATGAAGGCCGTCGCGTACTCGATCGGTTTGATCGTGGAGCCCGGTTGTCTGGGAGAGGTGGCCATGTTTACCTCCCCGGCGATGCTGTTGTCGTTGTAGTCCCGGCTCCCTACCATGGCCAGGATCTCACCTGTCTTCGGATCTATGGTGACGAGAGCCGCGTTGTTGGCATCCTGTAGCCGTAGGTTCGCCATGTGGGCGTTGATGGCGTTCTCAGCCGTCTGGTTCATGCTCAGATCGAGGGTGGTCGTGACCTTTAGCCCCTCGTTGTAGACCACGTCCGCGCCGAACTGCTGTTCCAGCAACTGCTTCACGTACATGACGAAATGCGGGGCGTAGAACGGCTCCTCGACGCCCGTGCGGAGATCCAGCTTCTCGGCTTTGGCCGCGTCGGCTTCCTGAGTGGTTATGTAGCCCTGCTGAACCATACGGTCCAGCACGTGAGCCTGCCGAGCCTTGGCAGCACTCAGGTGAATCAGGGGATCATAGGCGCTGGGCGCCTGAGGCAAGCCCGCAAGCATCGAAGCCTCTGCCAGGCCGAGATCCTTGGCGTGCTTGCCGAAGTAGGTCTCCGCGGCAGCTTCGATCCCGTACGACAGGTGGCCGTAGTAGACGCGGTTCAGATACATCTGCAGAATGTCGTCCTTGGTGAATGTCCGGGTGATCCTGAAAGCCAGCACGGCCTCCTGAATCTTCCGAACGTAGCTCTTCTGGGTCCGCTCCTGCTTGTCGATTAACACGTTCTTCGCGAGTTGCTGAGTAATGGTGCTGGCACCCTGGGCCAGCTGACCCTGGATCAGGTCCTGCGTTGCCGCTCTGACTATGCCGATCGGGTCCACACCCGGATCCGAGTAGAAGTTCTTGTCCTCGGTGGCGACGGTGGCATTTATCAGGTAGGGCGAGACATCCTTGAGCTGTACGGGGAACCTTCGGCCCCCGTTCTTGTCGTCGATCTCATACAGCAGCTTTCCGTTGCGATCCAGTATCTGAGTGGTCTTAAAGGAGAGCCCCAGGGACAGATCGCTCACGGGTGGGAGATCCATCGTGTAGGCGGAGATGGCCGCGGCCGCTTCGCCGGTCATGGCCACGGCCATCACCGCAAGGATCGACGCGGCAACCAGAGCGAAGAACTTGAAACCGAACGGCCCCTTCGAGTCTTTGACGAGCCTTCTTGAGCGAGTTCGGTCCAGGTACTTCGAAGTCAGCCCCGCCGTCTTCACAAGATCGTTTCGTGCGCCAAATCGCCGGCTGGGGTTATTGTTTGCCATATCCCGTAGAGTTGTTTCCCCTGTCAATGTAAATCTTCGTAAAACAAAATCCGTGCCGCGCCCGAAGCAGCCATTTCCTGGGCTTACTGGTTGGCAGAGCCGCTCTCGCCGCTGGCGCCACTCGGCCAAGTGAAGGAGTCGAAGGCCCAGTTGAGCAGCATGGTCCCATCCCCCAGCGCGCCGGTCTTGGAGCGCATGTATGCCACGTAGATTCGGTGTCCGTTTTGGACCGCGGTAGCCACCAGCGCCTTCCCGGCATTGTCGGTGAGGCCGGTCTTCACCCCATCGAGACCCGGATACTGGCCCAGGAGGGGGTTGACGTTGAAGATGGTGTACGAGATGTTACTCTCCGCGATGTGGTAGCTCTTCGTCCGCACTATCTTGCGAAACTCCGGGTACTGCATGGCGTAGCGGGCCATCGTCACCATGTCCGCGGGGGAGGAGTAATGGCCCGGCGCGTCGAGGCCGTGCGAGTCGGCGAAATGGGTATCCTTCAGGCCCAGCCATTGGGCCTTCTCGTTCATCAGCCCCACGAACTTCTGTTCGTCTCCCGCTATGTAGTCCGCTATCGCCAGCGCCGCGTCGTCACCAGAAGGTAGCAGTAACCCGTACAACAGGTCCTTGAATGTCACATCGAACCCGGGCTGCAACCCCATCAGGCTGTCGCCTGCCATCTGCCTTGCGTCGACCTTGATGGCTACGTGGTCGGATGGGTTGCCGCGCTCCATGGCGACTATGGCCGTCATTATCTTGGTGAGACTGGCCGGTGCCACCGGCTCGCCGGCATTTCGTTGAAAAAGCACCGTGCCGGACTCTCCATCCACCACGATTACGTGGTTGGTGGAGGGGTTGGGGTCGGAAACACCCGGCTTTCTGACGGGGGCTGGACCATGGTTCGCTACCGGCGGCATCACCTTGTTAATCACGGGGCGAATGCTTGGGTCCGGGGTGGGGACCGGTGTCGGCACTGAAGTGGGAGCGACCTTGGCCGGCGAGTGGACTTCACCTTTGTCGAGCGACGAAGCTAACGGCCTCGCCGAGACGCCGCCAGCGCCCATGGCTCTCGCCAGGACGGCCGCGGCGATCAACATCACTACCAAGGGTAGAGCAAGCAGAACTGGCCGATTGTGAAGGGCTTCGAATAGATTCAATGGATTGCGAGACCTTCGTGCCGATCCAGGCGACCATGTGGGTGATTTCCGACCACGAGCCGGCTGCATGCTTGAGCTCCTTGCCGAATACTGTGAGACGGGGGCTGCCCCGGAGCAGCCCCCCGTCCAGTCATGGGTTAATGACCACCGGTGTCCCTACGCTCGCGAAGTTCCAGAAGTAGGCCGCATCGTCCAGTTCCAGCCCAACGCAGCCATGGCTGCCTGTTCCCGTGCCGAACTCCTCGGCTGGGGACCAGTAGTTGTAGTGAAGCGCTGCTCCTCCGTTCGTGAAGTACTGCGTGTACAGCACACCGGTCAGATAGTACCCGTGAGGTGAGTTACGAGGGATCCCGATGGTAGCGGAGTCCATCGTCTCGTTGGCCACGCGCCGAAGGATCTGGAACCTGCCCAACGGCGTGGGAAACTGCGGCGTTCCCACGGTTGACGCGGCGATGTGGACCACCGTTCCGTTGTCCACTGCCCTGGCGATGGCGGCTCCTCGATCGACCTCGATCCATCTGCCCGACATTCCCGGCGTGTTCAGCACACCGCTTATGTCGCCCAGATTCGTGTTGCCGCTGTATATGTAGTAGCCGTGCAGGGTCTTGAACCAGACCACATTGTGTGGCGACACCTCTTCACCATCCACCTGGCCGTATGCCCACAGTGTGTCCCCCTTGTGCAGCACGGTGACGACTGGTGCCGAAGTGGAGGGCGCCGACCTCACGTTCAACTGGTCGGACGTTACGGTCACGAGGAACTGATCCTGGACCGATGGCTCCTGGGCAAACGCCTTCCCACCGCTCAACGGTAGGAAGACCGCGACTAACACCGTCACTATCGCCAACAGTGGCAGATACAATCGTGCTCTCATCGGTCTGCATCCTCCTTATGAAACCGTTGGAGTGTGCGGACGCAGCCGACGTCGACGAAATGCCAGTAGTAGTG
>JAJYNT010000322.1 GCA_021786215.1 Chloroflexota bacterium
TTCGCTTCGCTCAGCATGACAGTAACCATCACCTTCACTGTGTCGAAGCAGTAGGAGGATGTGGCGCTGGCGGCCAGGGTATTCAGCAGTGCCGTGCCGATGGATGCACCGAACTGGTTGGATGTACTCGACATCGCCGACGTCACTCCGGTGTCCGCTCTCTCTACCCCACTCAGGGCCAGGTTGAGTGAGGGTGTGCCCGTAAGCCCATTGCCCAGTCCGAGGAGGGTCTCAGCCCCGACTACTAACAAGATGGTGGAGCCGCCCGACGCAAGCTGGGAGAGTAAGAAGAGTCCCTCGGAGGACAGAACGATGCCGGGCGTCACCAGGTAGCGTGGTCGCATATGGGGAATGAGCCGCGGGGCCATCCCGGCGGAGCTGACGGCGCTGGCTACGGCGAAGGGGATGAAAGCTACCCCGGTGGCGAGGGCCGAGTAGTGCATTACGGCCTGAAGCTGGTAGGTCACGATCAGCGACATCCCGAAGGTGCCGACACTACCCAACGCCAGGGCTATGAAGGAGCCGGCGCGGTTGTGGTCGGCAAGCACCCGCAACGGCAGCAGGGGACTGCTTACCTTCGCCTGAAGACCCACGAATGTCCCCAACAAGGCGACCGCCGCCACCAAGATGGAAATGACCTGAACTGAACTCCAACCGAGCGAAGCAGCCTCAGATAGTCCGTACACGAGCACGGCCATGCCGCCGCTCCCCAGGACCGCGCTTGGAACGTCGATCCTTACCCCAGGATCGCCTTTCAGGTCGGGGAGCAGCGCAAGAGCACCAATCCCGACGATCACTGCCACTGGTACGTTCACATACAAGCCCCAACGCCAGCTCAGGTAGGTAGTCACCAGCCCGCTCAGAATGAAGCCGACTGCAACCCCCGCGATGAGGGTTGCGGTGAAGATGCCCATCGCCTTGGCCCGTTCCCTCGGCTCAGTGAACATGATGGCGAGCATGGAGCGCGTCGAGGGCACCAGCATCGCACCGAACGCCCCTTGAAGGGCGCGTGCGCCGATCAGCATCCAGCCTCCGACGGCGGCACCTCCCATCGCGGAAGCGAGAACGAACCCGGTCACCCCGATGAGGAGGGCGCGCCTGTGACCCAGGCGATCCGCCAGACGCCCGCCGGGCAGCAGCAAGCCACCGTAGGCCAGGGTGTAGGCAGCTACCACCCACTGTCGGGATATATCCGACATACCCAGCGACTTCTGCGCCGATGGGAGAGCCACGATGACGATTGCCGTGTCCATGGTGACCATCAGTGTGGCCAGGGCGATCACGGCCAGAGCCCACCGGTGGCCTTGCCGTCCACTCGCGGGAAAGGTTGGCGTTCCCGCCCTACATTCAGTTGTCTCATTGGCGTCCACCACGTCCTCAACCTCCGGTACCCGGCTTGGTAAGATACGCACAGTATCTAATGCTAGACAGGGTAAACCGGAGGTTGTAGACTTGTCAATAGGGAACGTAGCGTATCCAATGGAGGTGAGGATGGCAGCCGGTCGAGGGGATCCAGCGGTGCATTCGGCCCCGCATCGTCCCAGTGGAGGGCGTCGCGGCCCTTCGCGGCGTCGCGGTGCCACCTTGGAAGACGCCATTCTGCGGGCTGCCTGGGAAGAGCTTGTCACGGTCGGTTATGCCAACCTGACGATGGAGGGCGTTGCTGCCAGAGCGGGGACCAGCAAGACTGTAATCTACCGCCGATGGCGGAACCGTGCTGAGCTGGTCATCGCCGCCATGCGGCTGCACGCGCCCATGCTGTCCGGTGATGTCCCGGACACGGGTTCGGTACGCGGCGACGTTCTGGCGTTGCTGCGCAGGGTGGGACAGCGTCTTGCCGAGTTAGGCCCAGAGACGATATTCGGTTTGCTGTCTGAGCTCGTCCAGGACGCAGATCTCTCTTCGTACGTGCAGGCGCAGCAGACTGGCTTGGATGCGATGATGACCATCCTGAAGCGTGGTGCCGAGCGCGGTGAGGTGCGCCTCGACAAGGTCACCCCCCGGATTGCATCCCTTCCTGTCGACCTTCTCCGGCATGAGCTGTTCGTGACCCGCGCTCCCGTGCCCGAGACCGTTCTTACCGAGATCGTCGACGACATCTTCTTGCCGCTGATCCGCACCTGACTCGGAGCTGCGTCATGACCCGATGACAAGAACAGGTCTCTGGGGGTTGCCTCAAGGAGAAGGTTGCAGCCAATCGACTCTACGGCTTATCTTCGCTCTGCTGGGCGTGGTCCACGTCTTGTCCGGCAGAAAGCTCTTGAGACGGCTCTCCCTTCTGGCAGAGGGTGACCGATATATGCGGCTCCAAGTTTACGGCGCCGTTGTTCGTGAAGGTCACCCAAGGTCGCCCCCAGGTTCATTTCGCCTCTACCTTCCAGCCGGATGCCGCTAGGCGCTCCAGTCTTTCTATTTGTCGGATCCCGGAAACAAGGATCCCCTCAGCCTTAATCAGCTCCGATGCGTCTCTCCTGACACCCGAGGTGGCTATGATCCAGTGTTTGCGGAAGGCCAGACCCTCGGCCTTTTGTATGACGTGGATGGTTTTCAGGAATCTCTCTACTTGCTTGCGCGTCAAGGCGCCTCGACGGTGCTTGGCCTCGACCCCCCAGCAGTCCTCTGGCCTGTCCCCGGTTGCCACCACCTCCAGTTCGTAGCTGTCCGGTCCGTCGCAGTAGAGTCCCTTCGGGTCGTCGACCTTTACCTGTCGGACATCTTTGACCTTGGGAAGACTGATCTTCCCCTCCACTCCGAACTGCTTGCCTTCGACCTCCTGGCCGGCGAACTGCCTGACCAGGTTCTCCACCCGCTTCTCAAAGAGCTTCCCCATCGTGGTCCGGTCGTCAGCGTGCCTCTGCTCGTACCACGCTATGAGCCTCTGGACGGCTCGCTGGTCGGAGAGTATGCCCTGAGGATCCTGCCTCGCCGGCTCCGCAGCAAGCCACAGCGCGAAGAGAGGGTCCAGCAAGGAAAGAGCGCCGTCCTGCTGTGCTACGAAGTCGGTGTCGATCAGTCGGTTGACCGCATCGTAGATCTCGGTGCGCCCGTGGCCATGGATCCGGCGTAGCAGGCTGGTGCGGGTAATGGGTTGGTGCAGAGCTACATTGGTCAGCACCTCCTCCAGCAGACTCTTCTCCGCGGCCGCAGTATCCTCTAGAGCCGTTTTTCTCAAGTAGGCGCAGTGCTGGCCTATGTTGGTGCCCCTACCGAATAGCTCCTGCTGGAACGCCAGATCGATGATGTCAGGGGTCACGCACCTGGTGCTGGCCCGGGCCAACTGGCGTGCCCTGTGTGCTATGGCATGGACGTACAACGGCCATCCCCCCGAGAGCCTGTACAGCCGTTCCACCGCCGCAGGCTCGTACTGGACTCCCTCATCGTCCCAAACCTTTGTAGCGAGTTCCGCAGTCGCTTCGACGCTGAATGGGGTCCATTGG
>JAJYNT010000095.1 GCA_021786215.1 Chloroflexota bacterium
CTGAACAGCGATAGCGAAGGATCTCCTCGGCGGAATGTGGAGATGCTTCGCTTCGCTCAGCATGACAGTAACCATCACCTTCACTGTGTCGAAGCACTAGCTCTGGTTCCGATCCGTTCTTCCAACGGGTTTCAGTGGGGATACTCGCGTCGCGGCTATCAAGCGGGGTGACGTCCTATGCCTCCCCGGCCGGCCCGGGCGAGCCGTGCTCAGTCCCTTCCGCCAAAGGTGCGGAGGAAAGTGACCAACGTTCTTCGATCCGCAACAGCTTCCACGTCGCGTAGGAAATGGCCCAGGTGATGACGAATAGCGCGACTATCAGGTAGCCCAGGACGCCGAGGTCAAGAGACGCTATGAAGTTCCAAAACGGGCCGGACAGGTCCAGACGGTCACGCACAATCTCGAGAAGCTCGTCACTGCCGACCAACAGCGCCACGAGGATGGACAGGCTGGTCACCGTGAGATTGTAGTAGATCTTGCGGATCGGTCCCGAAAACGCCCACGAGTAAGCCCGATTCATGAATGCCCCGTCGGCTGTGTCCATCACGGACATCCCGGCGGCGAAAATGATCGGCAGGCACAGGATCGCATAGAAGGGCAACCCTTTTGACTCTGCCCCCGCTGCGAGGGCCAGGAGAGCTACCTGGCTGGCCGTGTCGAACCCAAGCCCAAAGAGGAACCCCACGGGAAACATCTGCCAACTGCTCCCCACGGCCCGCGAAACGCGGCTGAAGTAGCGGTTCATGAAGCTGTGGACTGCAAGCTGCTGCTCAAGCCTCTCTTCGGTGTACCTCCCCTTGCGCACGTCTCGCACTACCTTGATCACGTCCATAAGGATCGCCACGTTGAGCACCGCGATGAGGTACAGGAAGATGGCGGAGGCTCCAGTCCCAATGAACTCGCCGATGTCTCGCAGTGTCTGGTTGTTGCTGGCAATCTGGCCGGCCATCTGCTGGAAGAAGGCGATGGCGACGGCGAGGACCAAGACCGTGGTGGAATGGCCCAGAGAGAAGAAGAAGCCTACTCCCAGGGGTTGCTTTCCCTCGGCCATGAGCTTGCGTGTGGTGTTGTCGATGGCCGAGATATGGTCGGCATCGAAGGCGTGGCGCAGCCCGAGAAGATAGGCAGTGAAGCCAACCCCTAATCCCAGAGCCGACGGATACTTCGGCGCGACTAGGAACAGCAGGGTACCCCAGCCCGCGACGTGTAAGAGCGCCACAATGGCGAAGAACGTGCCAAGTCGCCGAAGCTCCGGCCCGACGAAAGATCTTCCAGCATTATCCCGACTCACAACTGCTCCTGTCACCGGCATCACTCCTCGCGACCTGTCACCTAGTACCCTTAACCAAGTGGTAGATAGTCTCAGGGATGTCCAGAAGGGGCGAAGCCCCTTCTGGCGGGGTCTGGGGTGTCCCCAAGAATTATCAAAGACTTCCTGATATCTATCTAGAAGATCGAATCGGGGAAAGCAAAGGGTCTGCGCTCGAAGAGGTGAAAGGGAGAGAATGCTCCTACACAAACAGAAACCCCCTGCCTACAGGGGAGCAGGGGGAACGTTGTTCTCAACAAATACCTACTCCCCTCTCTCGGAGGCGCATGTAACCCGGCAATGGCAGGCGGCCTGACTTATCGATCGCTAGACCACGATCGCATCACAGTTGCGGGACAGTGTCGGATTCTCACCGACTTCGCTCTTAGCCCCTCACGGGGCACCATTGCCACTCCCTATTCGATCTGACGCCATCTTACCGTTGCCGGGCGCCATCGTCAACTTGCTTCAATTGACCGAGGTCGGTTTCAGGATCTATTTCTTCAGCACCACTATCTCCCAGTCGGTATCGTTGAGCCGCGCTACCTTCTGGACCCGGTGGCCTTCCGCAAGCAGGCTCCTTGGCACGTTGGTGGTGGCGGGCAGGTGGTCAACGATGATCCTCAGCGTCTGGCCGGCCTCCATCTCCTCCAGGGTCAGTTTTGACCAGACGAAGGTGTAGGGGCACACCTCGCCTCGGATGTCGAGTTCGCGGTCTGTCTGAATCTCTTGCATGGTCGTTCCTTTCTATGGTGGGGTATCCCGGAGGCCGACACCCTGCGGCGTCCGGGTCTCCGCGGGAACAGCTACGATACGACGGCGGGCTCGTGCAGGCCGCAGAACCACTCGTAATCGATCAGTTCGTGGATTGTGGGCTCCGCCCCACAGATGGGGCACCGAGGATCCCGCTTGATCCTCACCTCTCGGAACTCCATCGCCAGGGCGTCGAACAGCAGCAGCCGGTTCACCAGCGGCTCCCCGATCCCGAGGATCCACTTGATGGCCTCCACCGCTTGCATGGAGCCCACGATGCCGGGCAACACCCCCAGAACGCCTGCCTCGGCGCAGCTCGGTACGGCGCCTGGAGGCGGAGGGGAGGCGAAGAGACAGCGGTAGCAGCCCTTGCCCGGGGCGAAGAGGGTGATCTGGCCCTCGAAGCGGAAGATGCTACCGTGGACCAGGGGTTTACCCAGCAGGACGCAGGCGTCGTTGATCAGGTACCGAGTGGCGAAATTGTCGGTGCCGTCCAGCACCACATCGTAGCCGGATAAAATCTCGAGGGCGTTCTCCGAGGAGAGCCTCTCCAAATGCTTCACCACCCTGACGTCCGGGTTAATCTCGGCCAAGGTGTCGGCCGCCGAGTCCACCTTCAGCCTGCCCACGTCGCTCTGGCCATGGAGGATCTGCCTCTGGAGGTTGCTGAGGTCCACCGTGTCGAAGTCCACTATCCCCAGGGTTCCCAACCCGGCCGCTGCCAGATAGAGGGCGGCGGGAGAGCCGAGACCTCCCGCCCCGACGAGTAACACCTTGGATTCCAGCAGCTTTCGCTGACCCTGGCCCCCCACCTCGCTCAGGAGAATGTGGCGGCTGTAGCGCATCACCTGCTCCCGGGTGAAGGGCGTCGAGCCGCCGGCCATGGCGGGGATGATGGAGAGTTCATCGCCCTCTCGCAGTGGTGCGGTCTTGCCCCCCAACTCCTCGATGGCGGTCTCGTTGACGTAAAGGTTCACGTGGTGAAGGATCTTGCCCCTGGAGTCAAGGATATGCTGTGCCAACCCGGGGTAGCGGGCCTCCAGGTCGTCCAGGACTGCACCGACCGTGGCGGGCTCCACCTCGATCTTGGCCTTGCCTTCCGTGAGATGTCGAAAGGGGGTCGGTATGTACACTCGCGCGGGCATCGTCGTCTCCAATGTCGTGTGTGATCCGTAGGAGCCGGCTCCTGCCGGCGACAGTATCGCGAGCAGGAGTTCGCTCCTACGGGTTAGGTACGCTTAGATACCGTTCGCCGGTGTCGGGTAACAGGGTCACGACTCGCTTCCCTTCACCCAGCCGCTCCGCCACCCTCAGTGCAGCGAAGACGTTGGCACCCGAGGAGATGCCGACGAGCA
>JAJYNT010000244.1 GCA_021786215.1 Chloroflexota bacterium
CACATGCCTTCAGGAATTCGGCTATCTCGGGCGTCATACTCCCGAACCGAATCAGGTCGTCCACCGTGAACGGCGTTTTCGAGAATTTCCGGATTGTGACGGTTGGCCCCACAAGGGACAGCGGGGGGATAATGGCGTTAACGCGCGATCCGTCCGGCAGTCGGGCGTCTACCATCGGTGAACTCTCATCGATGTGCCTGCCGAGGGGCGAGACGATTCTGTCGATGATTCGCATGACGTGTTCGTCGTCGTCGAATGCTACGTCCGTCTTGCGGAGTTTGCCCTTCTGTTCCACGTAGATTGACTTCGGCCCGTTGACCATGACCTCGGAGATAGTTGAATCCTGCAGGAGCGGCTCGATAGGGCCGAAGCCGCGGATTTCCGCATACACCTCCTCGAAAAGCCTCTGCCGCTCGATCCTGGTCAGAACGGTTCCTTCCTGTTCGATCACCTGGTCGAACAGGGCCTGTATGGACTGCCTCACCTGGGCCTCGTTGCTGAGGTCGCTCTTCGGGTCCAGTTCGGCGATGACCTTCTGCTGCACTCGGAGCCTTAGATCCCGGGACACGCTGCGAGCTGCCTCGGACGCCGCGACAACGGGCGGCCGCCATGCCTGCTGCTGCTCCTGCGCCGGGGTAGGCGGTGCAACATGGCTCACCGGCGAGGGAGGTTGCTGCGCCGGCGCTGGGGCGGCGGTGGGTGCAGAAACGATTGTCTCTATCCGATTGAGAAGGCCCATCAGACGTTCCCCTTCCTGGACGCGAAGGATAGCAGCCTGAGCTTGCTCAGACCCGCTCCGGGTTTGCCCTCACGCACTGCGGGCTTTGCCCCAACAGCTTTCTCGTGCACTTCGGCCGCATCGGCATCTGTCAGTACTGTCGTGGCCAACTCGAAAATGCCCTTGGCCACCAGGCTATCGCGATTGGACACGACTACCGGCACGCCTTGATTGACCGCTGCAGTCACAAGCTGTCCCGCGCTCACGATCTTGCCCGAGATCTTGAACCGTATGCTCTCCTCGATGTCGGTCACCTCGATCCCGCCCGTGTTGTCTGCCCGGTTGAGAACCAGCATTAGCTTGTCACGGGAGTAGTGCAGGGCCTCCGCTACCTCGAGGAAAAGCTTGATGTTCTTGATGGCGGGCATCTCCAGGGTCGTCAATACCAGGATACGATCCGAGAGGTCGAGGGCGCTCAGCATTGTGTCGTCGAAGCTGGCGTGGGTGTCTACGACCACGTAGTCGAAAAGGGACTTCAGCAGCGTCAATATCTTGCGGACGTGCTCCGCGTTGACCAGTTCGGCCAGTTCAGGGCGAGCCGGCGCTAGGAGTACCTTCACCCCACTGCTGTGCTCGACTAATACCCCTTCAAGCAGGTCTTGATCTAAGGCGTTGATGTTAGCCACGAGGTCCGATATCGTCTTGTTGGAGGGCAAGTTGAGCATGATGCCTATGTCGCCGAACAGCAGGCTGCAGTCGACCAGGGCGACCTTCTTGCCGGTGAGGGATCGAACGGCGATGGCTAGATTGGTAGCTATCGTGGTCCGTCCGACACCGCCCTTAGGGCTGTACACAGCCATCATCTGGCCTGAGGGGAGCGGGGCCTGGGCGACAGCAGGAGCCATAACGGGTTGCTGCATCGTTGCCAGTCGTGCCCGTTTGTCCGCGCCGAGCTCATACACCTGTCTGATACTGCCGGCCAGTTCGTCGCCGGTGAAGGGCTTTATCAGGTACTCTCGAGCCCCCGCCAGCATCGCGCGTCGCAGGAAGTCGGGCTCCCCCTGGACAGACATCATGATCACTTCGCACTCCGGATTGGAGCCATAGATTGCTTCCGTTGCCGCGATGCCGTCCATCCCGGGCATGTTAATGTCCATGAGGATGACGTCTGGACGTTGCTCTCTGGCCATCCGGATCCCCTGCTGAGCATCGGCGGCGGAGCCAGCCACCTCGATGTCTCGCTCAAAGTAGAGGAGCTTGGTGATGCTGTCTCGCGTATCAGCGAAGTCGTCCACGATCAGCACCTTTATCTTCGTTTCAGACAAGCGGAACCTCCATTCAGGCCGCTTCCACCGGCTGACTCTCGTCTACTGTATCGGCTGGGCCAGTTGGAAGTTGAACTTCTTGAATATGTAGTTCTCGGTAATGGGTTCCGTGGTGACTGGTTCGCGGTCGTCGGGATGGCGGAGCACGTAGTCTATGACCCCTCCGGAGTCCTTGGCCCACTTGAGGATCAGCGCGTCCTGGTGGCTCACCTGGAAAGTGATCGATCCCTTGCCGGCTGTGCCCGAGTTCGCTTGTCCCGCCGCGGGGAAGGCGCCAATCTGCAACACCTCCAGGTTCTGCAGGAGCGTCTGGGTAACCGCGGGGATCGAGGCGCCAGCTGCCGCGGCCTGGTCCCCTTGAGCCCCGCCTGCGGCTGCTGTCTTCGGAAGCGAAAGCGTGAGCAGCATATCTACCTGATCGCCCGGCCGAACGGCACCCGTCGGCGTGAGGAGATCGCTGCCAGGCAGTGTCATCGCGACCATCCCCTGCTTGAGGGCGAATGCCGGGCCGGCCTTGCCCGCGCTGTCCGCCAGCTTGTCCTGAATGACGATCTCATTCTTGTATATGCGCGTCAAAGGATACTTGCCCACCACGTCGCTCAGCTTCGTGGCCGCGCTCGCCGGAACCATCCCGGCGGGTACCTTGGTGATGGAAACTGCCGATGCGGGCACAGGCATCCTCTCCGGCAACTCGTCCAGGGCTACCACAACCTCCTGGGTGGGAATCTGGCTAGCGACCGCCGCCGCCTGCTCGGCAGTCATGTAGACGTACACCCCGACGCCCAGGGCCACAAGGGCTCCGAGCACGACTAGAGCGATGCCAATCCGTTTTCTTTTCACTTGCCAATCCCCCTGGACGTATTCCTGACGGGATTACGAATTCGATTGCCGGTACTTTGGCCCGCTCTCCCGAGGTGGACCGTCGTAACGAGCCTGGGCGATTGTAGGTGGCTGTCCGGGCCAGCAGCAATAGGACGATGGTACCAGTCGGAGCAGCGACGCCTGTCGGGGATCCCGATGGAGCGACCCCCAGCGAAATAAGCGTGGTCGGATGCGAAGCATCTCCCATACGCTGCTGTCCTGTGGTGTCACGGTGTTGTACTTTGCCTTGAGCCAGTTGGCCATTGTCGCGCTCATGGAGCCCATTGAATGATGGATTGTGAGATCTTGAACATAGAGGTAGCAACAGTACATCGGTACTAGGTGAAATGAGGATGTGGAAGCCAGAGGATAGCGAAAAGACCGCTCCACGGGCACGCCAGACGCGGTCCTGTGAAACCTGCTGCCCAACAGGTCCGCCGAGCCCGGGTCTGGCGCACTCAGTGGATCACTGGTTCAGTTCAGTGAGTTGCTGGCGGTGTTGAACA
>JAJYNT010000205.1 GCA_021786215.1 Chloroflexota bacterium
GTTGCTCGGTCTGCCTAGACGGTCGGCGGTCCTCACCGTCAGGCGGGTGGCCTATACCTCTGAGGACGTGCCCAGCGAGGTAGCCTTCAACGTGTATCGTGGCGATCGCTACCGGTATGGCGTCTGGCGGCGAAGGAATGCGGGCGGATCGATCCTTCGGCTGGACGAATTGACCCCGGCCGGTGGCTCCGCCGAGCGCTAGTAAACCTCTCCCCCTTCCCCATCCCCGACGCGGGGAGGGGGAAACGCTCCCCCTTCCCTTGTGGGGAAGGGGGATGGGGGGTTAGGTGCCCATTCTACTTACTGCTTTGCTGCCGCCTCGACGAACTTTGGATTAGCCCAGGTATCGAAGGGGATCGTGTTCTTCAACTGGTTGTTGTCCATCAGGAACTTGGCCTGGGCATCCATACTTGCCTTGAAGGTTCCATCCTGGAACAGCTTCACCTGCTCCGCCGCGGTGTAGTACTTCACCGGATCGATCATTTTGGATAGGTCGTCCACCGACTGGTTGAAGTTCACCGTAGTCTTGAGCCAGTTGGCCAGATCCTGGCGAGCCTGCATCTTGGTTGCGGGATCGTTGAAGTACCGATGGGTCTTGTTGTAAAGCACATCCAGGAACTTGGTTACCGCCTCCGGATTCTTGTCGGCGAACTGCTTGCTGGCGGTGGTAACCTCGAAGATCCTGATGTTCATCGGCTTTCCCGTCGACGCGGAAAGGTCGTTGCCGGTGAAGAGGATCTTGGAGTCCTGGGCCTTGGCCAGTATCCGCGGCCAGAAGGCCGTGCCGATCGAGGCAAAGTCACCCTGGTTGGCCACGAAGGCCGTCACGGCATCCGCCATCTCCATGTGCACCAGGGTGATGTCTTTCTCCGTCAGACCGTACTTGTCCAGCATCAGATCCAGAAAGTAGTGGTTGACAGAGCCCTTCGCGGTGATTCCCGTCTTCCCTTTCACATCCGCCGGTGAGTTGATGTTCTTGCGCGAGACGATGGTGAATACGCCCGTGGACTCGCCGTGCGACCCCACGAAGTAGATAGCCGGGGCTTGTGCGGCGGACACGCTGATGGTGGGGGTGCTGCCTGTGATACCCATATCCAGCTTACCCGCGGCCATGGCCTCGAAAAGGGGCGCACCGGTGTCAAAGGCGGTCAACTCGACGTCCAGGCCGGCTTCCTTGAACCAGCCTTTCGCCAGAGCAACGCCCTCCAAGGCCATGTGAGGAGCCACAGCCCATCCAACCCGCACCTTGGTTAACTGAGCGGGGGCGGCAGTGGGTTGAGCGGCCTTGGCAGCGGTGGGTACGGCCGCCGCCGCTGGGGCGGTTGGCGCCGCGGCGGGTGCAGCAGGCTTGGTGGTGGGCGCCGGGGCTGGTACCGAGCTACTGCAGGCCGCAACCAATCCCATGGCCAGCATCAGCGCCAAGCCAATCAACAAGGGTCGCCTGTCGATAGTAACTCTCATGTCGAAACTCCTCTGTCCTCGACTACTCGTAGGATGATGCGCGTGGGGCACAAGATCCCTCGGGTCGGTGAGAATACCCAAGCGCCGCGTTTCTTTTTTCTCAGTTCACCTCCTTAGCATGAGCGTCCATTTTCCGCGATTCTGGTCCCGAGCGAGGCCGCTTCGCTACGGTTGGGCCGGCTCTTCCTGGGCCTGGGTCGCGCCGAACTCCTCCTCGAACTGCTCCCAGAGTCGCCGCCGAACAGCGCCAAACTCCTCTGACACCTTCATGTCCACGTTTCGAGGCCGCGGTAGGGGGATCTCGAAGATCTCCCTTATCCTGCCGGGCCTCCTGCTCATTACGGCGACCCTATCGGACAGGAAGATGGCCTCATCCAGGTCGTGGGTCACGAAGACCACGGTCTTCTTCTCCTGGCTCCAGAGATCCAGCAGCTCAGCCTGCATTCGGGTCTTGGTGAAGAGATCCAGCGACCTGAAAGGCTCGTCCATCAGCAGCACTTTCGGGTTGTAGGCGTAGGTGCGAGCAATGTCCACCCGCTTGCGCATGCCTCCGGAGAGTTCCTTGGGGAAAGCCTTCTCGAAACCGGCGAGCCCCACCAGCTGTATGTACTTCCGGACTATAGACTGCCGCTCAGTTCGACCATAACCGTGCAGCTTGAGCCCGTACTCCACGTTCTGCTCGACAGTCAACCAGGGAAAGGTGGCGTCCCGCTGGAACACCATCCCCTTGTTGGCATCGGGCCCCATGCTGGGCTGGCCATCCAGCAGGATCATCCCCTCCGTCGGTTCCACCAGCCCAGCGATTATCCGGAGCAGGGTGGTCTTGCCACAGCCACTAGGGCCCAGCAGGCAGAGGAACTCGCAGTCACGGACCTGCAGCGAGACGTCATGCAGGGCAATGGTACCCTCGTCTTCGCCTGTCTCGAACACGTGGGAGATGTGCTGGCACTCGATCTTGGGTGACGAGCTACCGTTGGACATATCCTCTTACCCCTCCCGGCGTTCCATCCAGCCGGTCATGCGCTGGTTGATGTAGCGAATGGTGCGATCCATGACGAAGGCTAGGAGCCCGATGCAGATGATGCCCACGATGATGGAATCCGTCCGAACGAAGCGGCGGGCGTTGGTCATCATGAAGCCGAGGCCTCGCTGGGCGGCTATCAGCTCGGAGGCAACGAGGATCGCCCATGCGGTCGCAAGGGCTACCCGCATGCCGGTCAGTATGTAGGGCAAAGCCGCGGGAAGGGCCACGGTGAAGAAGAGATGACGATCCTTGGCACCCATCGTCCGGGCCGCCTCGATGTAGACCAGGGGAGTGTTCCTCACGCCCGCCACCACGTTAATGATGCAGCTCACGAAGGCCCCGATGGTGATCACCAGGATCTTCGGGGTCTCGTCGATCCCAAACCAGAGGATCATGAGAGGGGTGTAGGCAAGGGGCGGCACGGGACGAATCAGCTCCACGATCGGGTCGAAGACGGCATCCGCCAGCCAGAACCACCCCATGAGGGCCCCTAGAAAGATGGCCAGGGTGACACCGATGGCGTATCCACTGAGCACCCTCATCAAACTGGCCAGGATGTCCTGAGGAAGGTTTTCCTGGGTCCACAGGGTTACGGCGGCAGACACCACGGCCTGAGGCGGCGGGAGAAGAGTGGGATTGACCCTATCGGAGTTGCTCACCAGCGTGTACACGGAAAACAGTGTGAGCAGTGATAGGCTGCTGATGATGGCCCGTCTGTGAAGGGAGATAAAACCTTCCTTTTGGCGTCGTTTCTTCTGGAAAGCTCGACCGGTTGCTACCGCCATCTTGTCACCTGCCTTCTCCTAGTGCTTCGACACAGTGAAGGTGATGGTTACTGTCATGCTGAGCGAAGCGAAGCATCTCCACGTTCCGCCGAGGAGATCCTTCGCTATCGCTGTTCAGAAACTTCAAACG
>JAJYNT010000207.1 GCA_021786215.1 Chloroflexota bacterium
TGGATAAACACTCCACCGTCCTCGATTTGGGATGCGGTGACGGTGACCTGATGGAACTGCTGATCCGTGAGAGGAAGGTCACTGCCAGGGGTGTGGAGATCGCCGAAGAAGGTGTATATCGATGCATCTCCAGGGGACTTTCGGTCCACCACGGCGACCTGGACGAGGGACTGGAGGATTATCCGGATGGCTCCTTCGACTACGTGATCCTCAGCCAGACCCTCCAGGCTGTCCACAAGCCGCGGCTGGTACTGCAGGAGATGCTGAGGGTGGGACGGATGGGGATAGTCTCTTTCCCCAACTTCGCCTTCTGGCTGCACCGTCTCCAACTGGCGCTGGGGGGAAGGATGCCCAAGTCCCAGGATCTCCCGTACGAGTGGTTCAACACCCCCAACATCCACCTCACCACGATCCACGACTTTCGAGATCTGTGCGAGGCTGAGGGTATTTCGGTGGTGGAGGCCATGTACCTCTCGAGCAACCGGCAGCTGCATCACCTGCCGAACCTGCGGGCCCGCACGGCGCTGTTCGTGATCCGCAAGAGCGGCTAGCTACTGCCCAGATACCTCCTGAGCCATGGCTGCAAGGCGCCTCGAATCTGGCTCACCGAGGCGAGCGTGGCCGGATCGAGCGTTGGCTCGGGATGAGTGGGCCGCAAAGAGCCGACGAGCTGATCCGGCCGGCTCCAAGGGCAAGCCACAAGGCAGAGCGCGCAGTCGCTACCGACCTGGTGCCACTGGTGGTAACACCTACCGGCGGACAGCTTCCATCGCTTCACTCCCCGCACCGCAATCTTGGCTCCATTGGGTATAGCTCCTGCTGGGCAGGCCATCGCACACAATCGACAGTCCCGGCAGAAGCCTTGAATCCCCAGGTCGACCGGCGCGTCCAACGCCATAGGGAGATCGGTGGTTACGGTGGCCAGCCGAAGGGCGCTACCGAACTCTCGGGTAATCAGCACCCCCGAGCGACCCAGCTCACCAAAGCCAGCGTCAACCGCAACCGGCACAGAGAGGACTTGGTAATCTCTCAGATGGTGAGCCCGTGCCGAGTAACCCAGGCCACGCAGGTAGTTGGCCAACTCCACCGCGATCACCGCCGCTCTTGCATAGGCCAGGGCGCTCTCCATCATCACTGGAAAAGCCGGCGCGTACCGCCGCAGCAACTCGTAGTCCATGGCTATCCCAAGGGAAACGGCGTAGGGGTGCGTGAGTTCGATCGGTTCGCCCCAGACCTGATCGTAGAAGGTTCGACCAACGTGCGCGTAGACGAAGGCAGGGTTCAGGGGACCGATCCCGACCAGGTCGGCGCCGAGGTAGCGGGCAAAGCTCTTGACCCGTTGAGCGGCCTCTAGCGGGTCCATCTTGACCTGCTGAGCCTCGCGGCCGCGGCCGGCGCTTCGGCCCCCAACCGACGGCGACTCTCTTGGCAACCCCGCGATGAATGCTGCCCCAAAGAGGCTATCCAGGGCAGCTCGATCTGATGGTGCGGCAGTGCTCCCCATGGGCGGAAGGGAGCGCAGAAAATCGTCGGCAGGCTGAAACTCCTCGTGAGCCTCGTAGTAGGACCGATATCGCTCCGAGCCCGGCACGAGATCCATCCGAGCAAACATACAATCGCGCTCGTCGAAACGCTCCAGCGGACCAACCACATCATCTTGATAGGTGGCCGTCGCGGCCGGCCGTCCTTCGAACAACGAACGCCATTCCACTATACTGCTTTGCTCGGGCTCTCCCAAGTCTTACCTCCTGACAGCGCGTTTCTCTGGCCAGTGAACCAGGGCCTCGGCTGAATCCAACATCGGCCTAGCTCGCTTTGTCCAGATCGACAATCCGCACCGATCCCACGTAGCTCTTGCTCTGATAGCGGGTGGCATGTTGCAGCTTGGAAACAATGTCTGCCATGAGTTGTGAGGCTTCCGACATCCTGAGCGCCATCTGCCGCATGTCCTCAGCACTTCTATCTCGAGCACAGATCAGCTCGGCGGTGCTGACCACCACCGAGAGCGGCTGGTTTAGCTCGTGAGCCACCGCACCTGCCAGCTGGACGATGGTCTCGTCTCTGGCTGCCTGCTGAATGGCTCGCTCGGCGCGGCGATAGAGGATATGAATCGCGATGGCGCTTGCCAATCCGATGACCCAGGTTGAGAGAACCAGAGAGCCCGCCACCGGCGGCGAGGACAACGTGGGATCGAAGAACTGGTGGGTGAACACCACGAAGCTGAATAGCACGAGGGCAGAAAGCATTAGTATCCAGACAGACAGCACGAACCGCACGGGATTGGACCCCCTCTGTAAGCGGATCTCGACGACGAAGCGGCGAGGTTCGGCGCGATCCATCGGCCCGGACCTCGGCTGCATCGTGGGCTCGAGCAGCTCTCAGGTCAAATCCCCTTCGACACACCCCACGCGGAGCGGCTCCATCCTCGATTATATCACCCACCAGTCTCCACGGTCACGCCATCCTACTCGATGACTCGGACGACCTCCTCAAGCGGCTTCCTGGGGCCAGGAACCGGGGACTCCGCGGGATAACCAACCGGCACCAGAGCAAACAGCTCGACATCGGATGGGACTTCCAACATCGTCTCGATCTCTTTCCTCGCCAGCATTGGCCCGGCCATCCAGCAGGCACCCAGACCGCGGCTGTGGAGCGCGAGCAACAGGTAGGCAGTCGCCCCGGCGATTGTCTGGATCCTGGAACTGATCTCCTCCCGGTTGCGAATCATCTGCATCGCGACGGGATCCTTTTCGCCTCGTCGACGCAACACCCTATCTGCCGCGCTCTGATATCCGCCCATCGCCACGGCGATGACGGCTGGTGCCTTTCGGAAGAAAGCGGCGTTGGCCCTGTACCTCTGGAAGGTTTGACCGAACTCCTCCGCCTCGGGCCAGTTCGCCATCAGGTCCACCTTCTCCTGAACCGCATCGGCGATGCGTTCTATCAGCGCCTGATCCTTCACAACGAAGAACTTCCATGGCTGGTAATTGCCGCCGTTCGGCGCCCACGACGCGACCTTTATGGCATCCAGGATCAGGTCGGTGGGAACATCCCTATCCTCATAAGAACGAATGGACCGTCTCGTCCTGATAGCCTCTTCCAGTTCCACTATTCCATCTCCTCCAAACGTTACTACTCCTACAATCAACCTGTTACGACCCTTCCGCCACCCGACACGCATAGTATTCAGATGATAGCGCCGACGGACGAATGCGGCAACGATGGACAGTGTGTTGGCGCGTCGCGGAATTTGACCCTGAGCAGGGCAGGACGTATAATTTGCGTAGGTTACCCAAGCGGGAGTAACTCAGTCTGGTAGAGTGTCTGCCTTCCAAGCAGATCGTCGCGGGTTCGAGTCCCGTCTCCCGCTCCAGAGTCCGGTTTGGCTTAGAGCCA
>JAJYNT010000309.1 GCA_021786215.1 Chloroflexota bacterium
GTCGGTGTGACGAAGACTTGAATGTGCACCGGCTGGGTGATCTTGGCCAACTCAGCCTTGGTGGTATCGCTTAGATCGCTAGAGCCCTTGGCGATATCGACGATCCCCTCGATGAGACCCCCGAACTCGTAGCCTGAGGGGATGCCATAGAAGTGGATCTTGCCCTTCTCCTTACCGGTGATCACCGTGGCCGGGATCTTGTCGATCCCATACTGGGCGGCCTCGTCCTTGTTCGCCAGGAAATCGTAGACCTTCAATTCGATCTTGTCTGAGAGGTCGGCTACCTCTTCCAGCAGCTCGCGTGTCTCTTTGCAGTACATGCACTCCTGATGAGTGGGTATCGTCAGAGGCGACTGATGCTGGGTGAAATAGACGATCTGGACAGGATCCTTGATCTCCTTAGAGAAGTAGTCGATCAGGTAGTTGCGATCCTCCTCTGAGATCAGCGGCATCGAATCCTCCTTTGTTTGCCCGCACTGGACGGGCACTCGCTCGGCCCCGCTGCCGGGCCGAAAAGCGCTTGCACGCCGGGGAGCATTATACCCCCATGGGGTATAATGTGGCAAGCCCAGCCCCGGCTGGATAGCTAGTGTTGGCGCCAAGGCCGTTTGCCCCACCAGCCATCGCCATTCTACCGCAGCAATTATCAGGCCGAGCAGGCGGTCAACGGCCGGATGTCACCCCTTCCGGTACTCCTCCAGCCGCCTCCGGATCTCCTGGACCTCTGCTTCCAGCAGCGGGTCGGTGCCGTAGGCGCTACGGCCTGCCAGATCCGCCTCGGCCACCGCCAAATTGTAGGACATGAACCCCAGAACCGGCAGCGGCGCCACCTGATCCCGGACGAACTGGCGGTCGCGTTCGTCCCTCACCTTGTTTCCCACCACGAGGCAGTGCTTAATCCCCAGGTCCGCGGCCAGACTCGCCACGTGGTGCGCCGTCTGGACACTTCTCAGCCCGGGCTCCACAACCACGATCATGGCGTCAACGTTGCCCGCGGTGCCCCGGCCCAGATGCTCCACCCCGGCCTCCATATCCATTATCAGGGTGTCATCCCGCTGGAGCAGCAGGTGGGTCACCAGGGCCTTCAGCAGAACGTTCTCCGGGCATACGCAGCCGCTGCCGCCACGGTCCACCGTGCCCATCACCATCAGCCGCACGCCTTCGTGCGTCAGGGCATATCGGTCCGGCAAATCGTCCACCCTCGGATTGAGGCGGAAGTAGGCTCCACTGCTCCCCGGTCTAGCGCCGGTCCGCTCCTCTATCAACTCCTCCATCTCAGCGATCGGCGATATAGTGGCGGCCGCCTCCGGGGGCACACCCAGGGAGGAGGCCAGATTAGCATCCGGGTCGGCATCGATGGCGAGCACAGGCAACCCATCCGCCGCATACTGGCGAGCCAGCATACCCGCAAGGGTAGTCTTGCCTACTCCACCCTTGCCGCTGATGGCGATCTTTGGCATAGTCTGTCGCCCCTTTCTGGACAGGGTTACTGAATGTGGGACGATTCTACCTTATTTCTCATGAAAAACACAGAGCATCCGTCGCTGCACACCCCAACCGTGATAGAATCCCCCACAACTGCTCCATATTGTGTAAAATGATATGCGGGTACAGTTCGCGACCTTCCCTACCGATGAATGGAAGGCACAGGGTCCGGACGCAGCCCCCCTTGTTCACTACCCGGCCGATCGATTTTCGGATCATTTCTTGCATTTCTCTACTATGGTCGAGCATACGACCCTTTCTCCTTGATTTTCAAGGAGCGGCAGGAGGTTCCCGACAGATGGCGGATCCTTTGAAGATACTCTTTATGGCGGCCGAGATGACCCCCTTCGCCAGGACCGGCGGGGTGTCGGAGATGGCATATGCCCTTCCCAAAGCGCTACGCGAAATGGGTCACGACGTTCGGGTAGCCATGCCCCGCTACGGCCGCATCGATCCAACCAAGTTCGGCCTGCGGCCGCTTCTTCCCAACATTCCGATCCCCATAGACGATCACAGCGAGCCGGTGAGCATCCTGACCACCGAGCTAGACGGCGATCTGCCGGTCTACTTCATCGACAACCCCAAGTACTTCGGCAGGGAGAACCTTTACGGCTACCCCGACGATGGTGAGCGCTTCGTCTTCTACTCCCGAGGCGCTATGGAGATGCTGAAGGCACTGGAGTGGAAACCGGACATCGTTCACCTGAACGACTGGCACACTGCCATTGTCGCCAACTGGCTGAAGACGATATACAAAGAGGATCCGTTCTTCCGCAACGTCGCTTCCGTCTACACCATCCACAATCTGGCCTATCAGGGGATCTTCGGCTGGCGGATACTGGAGATTGCCGGCGTGGAAGAGTACAGCTTCATGTACCCCCACATCGACGAGTTTCCCAACGTGGTGGCCTTGATGGCCCACGGGATCCTCTTCGCCGACACCATCAGCACAGTCAGCGAGACGTACGCTCGGGAGATCCTCACCCCCGAATACGGGGAGAAGCTGCACACACTGCTGAACGACAGGAAAGACCGAGTTCACGGCATCTTGAATGGCATCGACTACCAGACAATGGACCCCGCCACCGATCGCTACCTCGCCCAGCAGTTCGACATCCAGCAACTGGATAGGCGGGCCGCGAACAAACAGGCCTTCCAGCGAGAGGCCAACCTTCCCGCCGATGGCAACATTCCCCTTCTAGGTTGCATCTCCAGACTCACCAGCCAGAAAGGGTTCGACATCCTGGGAGAGGTGATCGATGCCCTGATGGATCTTCCCCTGCAGGTGGTGATCATGGGCACCGGCGACCAATACTACCACGAGATGCTCTCCCGTATCGCCAGACGGCATCCCGACAAGGCAGCTGTGTTCCTCACCTTCAACACCGCCCTGGCTCAGAGGATCTACGCGGCCAGCGATCTCTTCCTGATGCCCTCCCGCTTCGAACCCTGTGGCTCCAGCCAGATGATCGCGATGCGTTACGGTAGTGTGCCCGTCGTCCGCAGCACGGGCGGGCTCGCGGATACGGTCAGGGAGTTCGACCCCAGGACAGGGGAGGGAAACGGCTTCACCTTCGAGAAATACAGCGGGATGATGCTGTTCGCGGCCATAGTCCGAGCTTTAGAGACCTACAGATATAGGGACAGCTGGCGCAGCCTGATGGAGGCCGGTATGCGCGCCGATTACTCGTGGTCGGCCACGGCCAGAAAGTATGTGGAGCTGTATCAGAAAACCTTGGAATTGAAGGGCGAAACAGAAGCCGCCGTGCAGGTGGGATAGGCAGACGATCGTAGGGGCGAGGCATGGAGCCTGTCTCAGAAGTAGGAGGGCTCAGGGAGTCTTGTTGGGGGGTCTACCCAATCGGGGACAACCCATTGTAGGCCATTCGAAATGGTCC
>JAJYNT010000475.1 GCA_021786215.1 Chloroflexota bacterium
AGAAGTCCTCCTTCAGGCCTAGACCATCGTGGGTGGTGACACAGCCCGGGTTCCTTCCTTGTTGAACCAGCCGCGCAAGTATAGCACAAATGGGCTATTGCTATTGCCATGAGTCAGTCAGAAACTGCGAAATTTTGCCTCTGCTGCCGATCTGGTGGGGTGACTTGATCGGTGACGTTCCGATCGGCTGGATGCTGCGACAGGCTGCACATTCACCTGTAGAAGAGGGTTGCGGGCCGTGGTACAATCCGCGGTGCGAAGGTGTAGGCTGGCGCTGGTCGGCCCTGTGTCCCTCAAGTCTCACCCATTTCCTCAGATTGCTGTACGAAGCTTCGGAGAAGGGAGTCACCGTCTTGCGAAAAATCAGCCTTCTGTGCCTTGCTTTGCTCGCGTCCATTGCTTTGCTGTCCACCCCGGTGGCGGCCGCCGCAACGCCGTTCCCACAAACGGGCTACTCCATCACCAACGACAAGATCCTGGACTACTTCAACCACCGAGGCGGAGTCAGGGTATTCGGGTACCCGATTTCGCGGGACTTCGACTTCATGGGCACGAGGGTCCAGTTCTTCCAGCGAGCCGTGCTGCAGATCCAGCCCGACGGAGGTGTCGGCCTTCTCAACCTGCTGAGCAACGATCTGCTGCCTTACACTCGCATCAACGGTTCCACCTTCCCTGCTGCTGACCCTCAGTTGCTGGCGGCGGCTCCTTTCCCTTCTGACCCGGACTACACATCCAAGGCCATCGATTTCGTCAAGGCCAACGCCCCGGACAACTGGCAGGGGATGAACACTAACTTCTTCTCTACGTTCATGAACACGGTTACGGCTCAGGATGCCTTCCCGAATGGGGGAAACACGGCTCTCTTGCCCCTCATCAACCTGGAGATCTGGGGCCTGCCCACAAGCAGCCCGGCGTACGACCCCAACAATAGCAACTTTGTGTACCTCCGTTTCCAGCGGGGGATCATGCACTTCGACAAGACCACGGGGCTCACCCAGGGGATATTGCTGGGAGACTATCTGAAGTCGATTATCACGGGCCAGAACCTGCCGGCCGATCTGGCTCAGGAGGCCCAGGGCAGCAAACTGTACCAGCAGTACAACAACAGCGTCCCCAACGGGGTGTCCCGACCCGCGGATCTGCCCGGCACCAACCTTTTCGCTGCCTTCGAGAAGGATGGTGTGGTGGTGCCCACGCCGGCTCCGGCTACCCCCACCCCGGTGGCTACTCCCACCCCTGCCGTGACGCCAACGCCCCAGCCCCCGGCTAACATAGACATTGAGGGGTCGCCCCAGTTCATCAATGTGATCAGCGACGCCTTGAACCTGCTGGCCAACAAGTCACCCTACAACTACTCCATTGTCAAGCAGTACGTCTACAAGATTCAGTTGATTGATAGCAGCACTGCCTACAACGACTATCCGAACCACGCCCTCGACTTCAACGAGGCCGCGGCCTACGTGCAGTCCTGGTATGGGTATCAGGACCAGCAGACCGAGTGGGTGGCGGGCGTCATCGTCCATAACGCCGTGCTCATGTCGCTGTACTACCAGGGCCAGCCCACCAACACCATCGCTGCTGAAACCCAGGCCCTCACCCGACAGCAGGATGTCATCGCGGCGGTGGACACCACCTCCAATCCTGAGGGCCAGTTCAGGGACTACATGCAGAAAGCCCTCAACAACGTCACCGGCTGGTTCGGCGACTATCAGACGCCTCCTGGCCCTCAGAACCCATAGTCGTGTAACCACCGGGTGTGGTCCGCACTCTGGAGGACGGCGATAGCTGGCGCGGCGCTGTGCGGAGGATTGCAGCAGCGCCGCGCATTGAGGCCGGGACGGAGGTTATCGGATTGTCTGCTCAGGACCCGTATGCGCCGTACCGGTGCGCTGCCTCGAACATCGCCACGATGTTGGCTGGAGGAACGTTAGCCTGTATGTTGTGAACCGAGGCGAAGACGAAGCCGCCACCAGGCCCAAAGTCGGCGATGCGATGGCGTACCTCGGCCTCCACGTCGGCGGGAGAGCCGAACTGCAGAACCACGGGGCTGCAGCCGCCACCCCAGAAGGTGATATCCTTCCCGAATTCTCGCTTGAGCCGCGCACTATCCATTTCGGCGGCGTTCACCTGCACTGGATTGAGCACCTCGACCCCGGCGTCGATGAGGTCCGGGATCGCCCAATAGACGGATCCGCAGGAGTGCAGCCAGATCCTGGCAGAGGTATGCCGTTTGATGGCGTCTACCACCCGCCGAAGTCTCGGCTTGTAGATCTCCCGGAAGACCCGTGGAGAGAAGAGCGGCCCGTTCTGATCTCCCAGGTCCCCTTCCATGTGCACGAAGTCCACGTAGGGTCCTACCTCGGCGAGGGCGCTGTCCCAGTACTCCTCGTACCACTGGGTGATCCGCTCTGCCAGCCCTTCCGCCAACCCGCGATCGAGGGCGAGGTCCGTGAGGGCGCGCTCCATCCCCCGAAGGAACTGGGGCAGCAGCCAGAGACCTAGAGTCGGCGCACCCAGCATGATAGCCTTCTGCCCCGCGGCGCGGGTGGCCTTGATCTCTTCCGCGACCCCTCGCATTCGGTTTGGGTCGCGGGGATCCGGCCACGGGAATCGATCGAGATCCGCCGGCGTCTCGGCATCAGCCAGAGGGAAGTCGAACGGATCGTAGTAGTAGCCATCGGCAGGCATCCTGTACCCCACGCCCCACTCATCCCGGTAGCTGTTGGTCGCGGGGTCAATCCGGAACTCGTATCCGCTGCCCGGGTTCGGATAGAAAGGGGTAGTATCTCGGCCGAACCTCTCCACCAGCCTGGGATCGGGCTCGACGGTGTAGGTCATGTAGCCGCGAATCGTCTCCTCGCCCCCCTCCAGCCCCAGATGTTTCTTCAACTCCCGTTGTGCATAGGCGTGAAGGGTGCTGACCCGCCCGCCGAAATCCATCGGGATGCGATCTGCTTCCTGGTGGGATGCTGCCGCGAGCACCCGTTGTCGAGAGGTCATCTGCATGTGGCCGGAATCCTCCTGCGGAAACGCTTCTAGTCCATGGTGAACTTGGAGATAGCTGCTGGCGAAATGGTGACAGCCGCCTGACGCTTCACTTTAGGACTATCGGAGCGTTCTGTCCAGGGGTCTCCGATTTTTCGGCAGGGTCTTTTGGTCTTCCCCCTGCCGAAGCCACAAAGTGCACCGCCGAGGCCATGACCGTGTCATGCTGAGCGAAGCGAAGCATCTCCACATTCCGCCGAGGAGATCCTTCGCTGTCGCTGTTCAGAAACTTCAAACGGCAACTGCCTCCTCATTTGGGACGAGGCGGAAGCCAAGGGCACTGGCCCTCTTGGTCAGCCTGGCAATGACGCGTTGGCGGTACCGGCGTTCGTATTCGT
>JAJYNT010000457.1 GCA_021786215.1 Chloroflexota bacterium
TCTCTGCCGTGCTCATCTACATCGGCGCGGCCCGAAAGGGGATGCGGTGGGGGTTCATGGGCCGGGGGGGCAAGGGAGCACAGTACCTGCTGCTCACGCTGGCCGTCTTCGCCAGCTTCATGATGGCACTGATGGGCTACATCCGAGAGAACTCGCGGATCCCGTTCACCATCTTCAACAACACCACAATTGAGCAACCTGAACTGTTCCCTGGACTGCAGCCGACCCCAACCCCGGGAGGTCCGTTCACCACTCCAACGCCTGTGTCCGGTCAGCCCCTTCCCATTGGCTCGGCTGTTGGCACTCCGACCAGCGAAGTTGAGAGGACGAGCACGGGAGAGTCAGCACCATGAGTTTCCGATACGACAGTCCATTCGGACTAAGGGCGCCGTTCCGCAAAGCAGTAGGGCGGGGTCTTGTACCCCGCCGCCCGACGCCAGACATACGGCCAGCGGCGGGGGATAAACCTCCGCCCTACGCCAAGAACGACGCACTAAGATGGGCGGTAGCTGCCATCATTCTGATGGCCGCGCTGCTGACCTCGTGCCAGTATGTCCCGGTGCAGCCCCACCCGCTGGTGGGCGAGGGTGAACCTCCAGGCTACATCGACGGCCAGATCCCAGCCAAGTACCGGGGGTTACGCAACCCGTTCTCGCTGACGGATCAGGCCGCCATCGCGGCGGGCAGCCTGCTCTACAACTCCTATCAGCCCAGCTGTGGCAACTGCCATGGATTCAGCGGGCAAGGCGATGGGGCGCTGTGGCCTCGCATGGAGCCCATGCCGCCCAGCTTCGGCGCGCCGCCCCTGCTCACCGCCCTCCGCGAACACCAGGACTACGTCTACTGGTGGGTCAGCGAAGGTGTGGTCAAGACGGTCATGCCCGCCTATTCGCGGATGAGCGAGACGCAGCGGTGGCAGGTCATCACCCTGGCCTGGCTCCTGGGCGAGCAGGCAGCCCAGAACCCGATCAACCGAGACCAGTACAGGGTGTCCAAACCTCCGCCCCCACCTTTCCTGCAGTCGAGGAATTCCGCGCCGGAGACGCCATGAAGTACTCGGAGATGAGCCCTGTGCAGCGAAAGCTGCTGCTCGAGGATGAGGAGAGCTATCCCTTGCAGGTGACTTTCCTGGGCAAGGTGGGAATCCTCACCATGGATCAGGTGACCTTTCTGACGGAGCACCAAATTGACTTCGATATAGATGATCGCCAGGCCGCAGCGGTGCTGGGGGAGCACACCGAGCATGTGGGATGAGCCGTTGAGGTCCCTGTTGAGGCTGCGGTGCTAGCCTCCGTGGATGGCGACGCCGCGATCGGCGCGGCTCCATTTGGTCGCCACGAGACTTGCGTCGTAAGGAGCAAGCTATGAGAGCTATCGGAGGGGCGGAGCCAAGCATCCTCAACCGCATAGCCAACTGGCCGGTCCTGCGAGAGGTCGCCGACCTGGGCATGGGACCGCAGGCCGTCAGCGAGCACAGCAAACGATGGCAGGCGCGGATCCTGGACGCGGACAAAAAGGTTGTCAGCGTCTGCCCATACTGCGCGGTCGGCTGCAGCCAGCTGATCTACGTCAAGAACGGCAAGATCATCGACATCGAAGGCAATCCGGACTCGCCTATCAACCAGGGCACCCTCTGCCCCAAAGGGGCTGCTACCTATGAACTGCTGAACAATCCAGACCGCTGGACCACAGTCAAGTATCGCGCCCCCTACAGCGACCACTGGGAGGATCGCCCTTTGGATTGGGCGATGGACCGGATCGCCCGGCTCACCAAAGAGACCCGAGACAAATACTGGCAAGAGAAGAATGAGGAGGGCGAGGAGGTCAGGCACGTCACGGCCATAGCCTCTCTCGGCGGCGCGACGCTGGACAACGAGGAGAACTACCTGATCAAGAAGCTATTCGGCGGCGGCCTGGGGATGGTGTGGATCGAGAACCAGGCTCGTGTTTGACACAGTTCCTCGGTGCCCGGTCTGGGCGCCAGCTTTGGCAGAGGGGCTGCCACCACCTGTCAATGGGATCTGGCCAACGCCGACGCGCTTCTCATCATGGGTTCCGACATGGCCGAGTGCCACCCAGTCGCCTTTCGGTTCGTCATGGAGGCGAAGCGTAAGGGGGCCAAGGTTGTCCACATCGATCCGCGCTACACCCGCACTTCCGCACTGTCCGACGTCCACGTGCAGATCCGCGCGGGCACCGACATAGCCTTTCTGGGCGGGTTGATCAACTACATCCTGCAGAACGACCTCTGGTTCAAGGACTACGTGGTCAACTACACCAACGCCCCTCAGTTGATCCGCGACGACTTCCAGGACACTGAGGATCTGGAGGGCATCTTCTCCGGCCTCAACCGCGAGGAGCGAAAGTACGAGCGCATGTCCTGGCAGTACAAGGGCGAGTACGTGGAGTCGATGCTGTCCGAGCACCACATCCAGAACACCGAGCCCCAGAGCGCCAACACGAGGCGCATCAGCATCTTGCGAGAGGAAAGGGATTTCACGCTCCAGGATCCACGCTGCGTCTTTCAGATCCTGAAGCACCACTACTCCCGCTATACGCCCGAGATGGTGGCCTCCATCTGCGGCTGCTCGCCTGAGCAGGTGGTGCAGGTGGCGCGGACCTTTGCCGAGAACTCAAATCGGGAGAGAACCAGCGCCATCTGCTACGCGGTAGGCTGGACTCAGCACACTATCGGCTGCCAGATGATTCGCGCGGCCAGCGTACTGCAGCTGCTGCTTGGCAACGTCGGCCGGCCGGGTGGTGGGATCCAGGCGCTGCGAGGTCACGCCTCGATCCAGGGGTCCACCGATATCCCCACCCTGTACAACATGCTGCCCGGCTACCTGGCGCAACCCAACACAAGGGACCACCACGACACCCTGAGCCGATACCTGGAAACGGAGACCCCCAGGTTCGGCTTCTGGCACGACGAACCCAAGTTCCTGATCAGCACCCTCAAGGCCTGGTACGGAGACGCCGCCCAGCCCGAGAACGAGTTCGGCTACCGAAACTTGCCACTCATCGACGCCGACTACTCCCAGCAGCCGATGCTGCTGGACATCGCGGACGGGGGCATCAAGGGCTTCTTCCTAATGGGCCAGAACCCCGCAGTCGGCGGCCACAACGCCGGCCTAGTCCGCAAGGGATTGGCCCAGTTGGACTGGATGGTGGTCCGCGACGCCTTCGAGACCGAGACGGCCTCCTTCTGGTACGCCTCGCCGGAGGCAAAGAAAGGGGAGCTGGACCCGAGTCAGATCAAGACCGAGATCTTCTTCCTCCCCGCTGTCTTCCCCGGAGAGAAAGAGGGCACCTTCACCAACACCCAGAGGCTGATCCAGCACCACGACAAGGCTGTTGACCCGCCGGGAGATGCCA
>JAJYNT010000088.1 GCA_021786215.1 Chloroflexota bacterium
CCAACGGCACACTCGGGAGACTCTTTCCCTCCCTTTCTGCACCCACCCAGGGATCTGCCACTGCCACGCCGGTTCGTGTCGTGCAGGCTGCTCCGTCGCCTACCCCGGAGCCCACGCCTATCCCGACCTTGAAAACGCCCAAGCTGGTGGGCATGTCCTTCACCGCGGCGCGCCAGTTGGCGCAGAATGCGGGGCTGGATGTGGTGATCTCCGGCGAGTCGTACAGCTCAGAATACCCTGTGGCCTACGTAATCTCCCAGAACCCTGCTGCCGGCGATCCGATCGAAAAGGGGGTCCGTATCGAGGTTGTTGTGAGCCTGGGCAAGGAGTCCGTCCAGGTGCCTCGTGTGGTGGAAGACCCCCTTCAAGCGGCCGAGGACAAACTGAAGGCGGCCGGGTTCAAATGGAGGGTCATGGAGCAAAACAGCGACCAGACCCCGGCCGGCATCGTGATCTCCCAAAGTCCTGCTCCCGATGTCATGGCGGAGAAGGGCTCGGAGGTTCTCCTGAAGGTCAGTCTGGGCAAGGAAAAGGTTGCTGTGCCCAATGTAATCGGCAAGCCCGAGGCCGAGGCCCAGGACATGATCGTAAAGGCCGGTTTGGCGAAGAGCTACCCCAACTATCAGAGCTTTACCACGGTGCCCCCCGGCGACGTGATCAGCCAGGAGCCGAAACCGGGAACCATGGTGGACAAGGGAACCACCGTCTACATAGCGGTCCGCAAGGTGGATACCCCTGCGCCGCCGCCCCCGACTCCCACGGCCACAGGGCACTGACATCTGAGCTGCTCTCGATCTATCAGGAGAAGCGCTCCAGTATCTCCCCGTTCAGGATGACGATGCGGCCACGATCCATCTTGATGGCTCCCGCCTGCTCCAGTTCTCTCAGCGCTCGCCCCACCATCTCTCGGGCAGTTCCCGCCATCGTGGCCATCTGCTGTTGAGTTAAGCGGCCCCCGCCGTCTACGGTGCCGGATTCTCGGGCATGCTGGATGAGGATCTTCGCGACCCTGCCGGTCACGTGCCGGAAAGAAAGATCCTCCACCAGGTCCACCAGGTGCCGGAGGCGGGAGGCCAGGATGCGGATCACGTTACGGGAAACCGCGTGGATCTCCACCAGGAGCCGCTGCATGTCCTCTCCCCGGATCAGGTAGAGGTCGGTGGGATCCAACGCGGCCACGCTTGCCGGGTTCGGCCCGCAGTCGAAGACGGGGACCTCGTTGAAGGTGTCGCCCGGCTTCATGATCTTGAGGACCTGTTCCTTACCCTCGGGCGAGGTCTTGAACACCTTCACCCGCCCCGATCTGACGAAATAGATCGCCTCGCACGGTTCCCCCTCCAGCAGTATCACGTCCCCGCGCTCGTAGCTTCGTCCCCGTACCATGGGACGGATTCGCTCTAGCGCGGGATCGGATAGACCGGCGAAGTAGGGGATCTGTCTCAGGAACTCTAGCGACACACTCATGAAGATGAGGATATCAGACCCGTCCGGATAGGACAACGGAACAGGAGCTTCAATCGCAACTTTCCCGGTCGCTCCGCTACCAATCCCGACCAGGTCTGCCTCTGCAGCCCTCAGGTGGCGGCAGCCACAGCCGGGACCGGCCGGATCGCCGGCCCCAGCCGTCCATGACGTCACCTAATCATGGTGCTTAAGGGGGAGAAACCTCTTCACGTTCTGAACCCGGAGGTGCTGTCCTAGTCGGTGACACAGGGTACCAACGACTGAAGTCGTTACTACAATGTGTGCAGCCCTTACTCCGTAAACATGTCAGAGGGCATGTTCACGTTTTTCGCAATGGGAGAGGAAACTGGTGGGAATGCCTCTACTAAGGGGAGGTTGAGCACCCGGTACCGGCCAGCCCTCACCCCAACCCTCTCCCAAGGGGAGAGGGAGCACTCAGCGCTCAGAAGCTGCTCCCCCCCGCTTGACCGCTGTACCACACCGCCCTAGACTGACCCTGGTGCGTTGACGTCTTCGTTTGGACCTTGCCGTCCTGGAATCGGGTTTTCCACTTGCCCCCCTCAAGCTACAGAGGTTGGACGCCCTTGGAGCCAGATACCATCGGCCGCATGGCCTGCCGGGCCGTTCCGCTGGTCGGACTCACCTACACCGTCATAGATCTGGAGACCACCGGCCTGAAGCCGCAGGGTAACGGGATCACGGAGATCTGTTGTCTGAGGGTGGAGGGTGGATTGGAGACGGGTCGCTTCACCACCCTGGTCAACCCCGGTCGACCTATCCCCCCCTTCATCCAGACTATGACCGGCATCACCGACGCTATGGTGCGCGACGCCCCCACTTTCGGAGAGATCGCCCCATCGCTGCTGGAGTTCCTCGGGGAATCGGTGCTGGTGGCCCATAACGCCCCTTTCGACCTATCCTTCCTGAACTACGGGCTTTACTGCCTGGGGCGGCGCAACCTTCATAATCAGGTGGTGGATACCCTTCGGCTGGCTCGACGGTTGCTGCCTGACCTTCCCAGGGGCAGCCTCGACGCGGTAACCCTGCATCTGGGGATATCGGTCGCGGACCGCCATCGGGCCTCGGGCGATGCGGAGGCGACGGCGGCGGTGCTGCTAAGGTTGTTGGCGGTCTGCGGGGATCGCGGTGTCGAGAGCGACGCCCAGCTGATGGCCCTGATGGCCGCCGGGCGGACGAAGAGAGAGCCGAGGGCTACAACCCGAAAGGGAGATCGGGCAGCTCGAGTGGCGGTATTGGCCGAGCGAGCCCGATCCCTACCCGATGCCCCTGGTGTTTACATAATGCACTCGACCTCGGGCCGTGTGCTGTATGTGGGGAAGGCGATCTCCCTGCGGCGCCGGCTGGCCTCCTACTTCACCGACCGCGTCCCGGGCAAGACCAAGCGGCTGCTGGGACAGGTGGAAAGCATCGAGCACCTCCAGCTTGGATCGGAGCTGGAGGCGTTGCTGGAGGAGTCCCGCCTCATCAAGCTGCACCAACCCCCTTTCAACGTCCTGCTGAGGAGCTACCAGGACTTCCCCTTCATCAAGCTGGAAGAGAGCGGTGCCTACCCGCGGCTGGTTGTTACCAGGGAGATTCACTACGATGGCGCCCGCTACTTCGGCCCCTTCCGAAGCGTTCGGGAGACCGAGCAGGCCCTCGATATCCTCTCCCGTTGCTTCCGCCTCTACGACGACCGTTGCCCACCCCGTTCGCGGGGCGAAAGCTGCCCTTACGTCCAGATGAACCGCTGCATGGGACCGTGTTTGGGGCCTGCCCATCGGCTGAGGCACCGTCAGGCGGTGGATGAGGTGTGCCACCTGCTGGAGACTCGACCTGAGGAACTGGAGGCGGAGCTGACCCGACGGCGAGACGCTGCCTCCGACAGGCTGGACTTCGAAACA
>JAJYNT010000237.1 GCA_021786215.1 Chloroflexota bacterium
CTCGGGAGCCTTCGAGGGGTTCGAGCGGTCGTTGAGCAACGACCGGGTGCAGGCCATCCTGAAGGGTCTCCAGCCCAGGCAGGTGGCTCTCACCCTCCCGAAGTTCAGCTACGAGTCTAGCTTCAACCTGGCCGACACCCTGTCCGGCATGGGCATGCCCGAGGCCATGGGGGACCGTGCCGATTTCTCGGGTATGGACGGCAGCCGAAACCTGTTCATCTCGGATGTGATCCACAAGGCGATCGTAGTGGTGGACGAGCGGGGCACCGAGGCCGCGGCGGCCACTGCTGTGGGAATCGCGGCCTCGGCACTCCCCGCGCAGCCGGTGACCCTCACCATCGACCGCCCATTCGTCTTTCTGATCCGGGACATCAAGACCGGCACGCTGCTCTTCATGGGACGCGTGGTAAATCCGGGGGTATGAGGGGGATCAGGGTGCCGTAGGGCGGGGGTTCATCCGCCGCCGCCGGTTGCACGTCCGGCGCGGGGCGGGGGGCACAAGCGTGACGCTGTGCTCGCTCGCGTCACGTGGCCTACAGCATCGAATTTGTGGAACGACGCACCAAGGGACTGCCGGAGGCAAGGGTCGGAAGCGACTCAGTTCCACTTGCTAGGCGGCCTTGGAAGTGACGCGCGGCTTCGCCCCCTCTTCAGCCGCGACCGGCTTGGTCTCGATCTCATCGTCCACCGGTGCCGCGCTGTCCCACCTCAGGGCAGTTCGGAAGGAGAGTGCAGCCCCCACCGTCAACGCGACGGCCAGGCCGACGGAAACGATCAATTCCCCTACCCCCTGCGCAGATCCCAGGGCCGGAACCACCATGAGATCCACGACAGCCAGCAAGATCCCCAGGAGCAGGGCATCGGAGCGGGTGAAATGCATCTGGGCGTCCATCAACATGGACTGTCGATATTGCTTCTCAAGTTCGTAATCGTACATCTCGATCCTCCACGTTTCGGCGAAACCTCTTTGTTCGAGACGCATCATGACACAGCCAAACACATAAGTCCAATGCATGTTTGTGGGCATTAGCATAATTCATGGGTTATGTTCAGAAACGCTGCTTCGCCTTGACACCCCTCCCCGTCGGGCGTACCATTTCATTAGTGGTCGGATCGGCATTCTGCAGGTCAACCAAAGGGAATACTCTGAGCTGTATGGAATCTGATAGTAGCAGCGGAGAACGTACCAGCTGGTCCAACCGAATACAACGAGGTGCCATTTCCCTCATCGGAGTGGAGGTGGCCTCCGTGTAGCGCCCGCCGCCGCGATCACCGGACGGCTGAGCGCCGCCCGAGGTCGCCTGCCGTGATGTCCCGCTTCCGGGCCGGATGATGCCTGAAGCAGGCAGGGGAATGCCACCTCTTATCTGGAATAGGAGGTGGTTTTATTATGCTCCTCTTCAGCCAGATCATTGGGCGGCCCGTGGTCGACGCCAAAGGCGCCGCCCTGGGAAGACTCAAGGACCTGATCGCCTCGGGCGGTAGCTATCCTGTCGTCAAGGGGCTGGTAGTTGAAGGCGTCAACCGCCAGCGCTTCTCGGTAGCCTGGGAGCAGGTGGCCGATCTCCAGGGCAGCAGCATTGGGCTCGGCGTCGCCAAGCGATCCATAGCCCCTTACGAGATCGGGCGGGGCGATGTGCTCCTCTCCGAGCAGGTGCTCGATCGCCAACTCACCGACGTGGAAGGCCACAAGGTGGGGAGAGTCAACGATATTCAGTTGGGCAAGACCAACAGCCACTACCGGGTTCTGGCCATCGATCCCAGCACCCGTGGACTGTTTCGCCGTCTCGGCATAGATCGAGCTGCCAGCCTGGTTGGGATCCGGCCGGGGGACCACCTCATCCCCTGGGAGAAACTCCAGCCCCTTCAGGATCCGACCCCAAGCCTGCAGATCAGGGTCCCGAGGACCGTCATCCCCAGGCTTCATCCATCGGATCTGGCCGACATCATGGACCAGCTCACCGTGAAAGAGAGCTCCACCATTATCGAGGCCATGGATGATGAGACCGCCGCCGACACCCTGGAGGAGGTCTCCTCCCGCCGGCAGGTGCAGATCCTTCGTGAGATGGAGAGCTCCAGGGCAGCCGGCATCCTCGAGGAGATGGGCCCGGACGAGGCCGCAGACGTCCTGGCCGACATGCCCGCCAAGAAGGCGGCGGAGCTGCTCTCCCTCATGGAGGAGCAGGAATCTCAGGATGTCCGGGAGCTTCTGGCCTATCCCGAGGACTCGGCCGGCGGCATCATGACCACAGAGTACATCAGTCTGCCAGAGACCCTCACCGTGGGCGAGGCCCTGGAGCAGCTGAGAGAGCGAGCCCAGGCGGTGGACAACGTCTACTACGTGTACGTGGTGGACCGACCCGACATGGAAACGCTGATCGGCACCGTTCCCCTGAGAGAGCTGATCATCGCCTCCCCAGGACGCACACTCGGGGAGCTGGTGGACAGCTCCCCCATAACGGTTCGGCTGAACGATGGCCAGGAGATGGTTGCCAAGGTGATCGCCAAGTACAACCTGCTGGCC
Source organism: Chloroflexota bacterium (assembly GCA_021786215.1). Next base: position 2,525 of record JAJYNT010000237.1, read on the forward strand.
GTACCGGTGGTGGACGACCAGAACCGGCTCCAGGGGATTGTAACGGTGGACGACGCCATGGACATACTGCTGCCAGCCACCTGGCGACGACGGCTGCCGAGGGTGTTCCCCAGAGAAGGCGTGGCCGGCCGCGCCGGATCGGGCAACCAGTAGGTTGACTCAGCCGATGACGATGCCCCCATCGGACCAGACGGCCAGGGGCCCAAGCGGCCAGGGCGCGATCACAACGGAACGCCAGCCGGCTCCCCCGGGGCTCTTCGGGCAACTCTCCAGCCGGCGGGTCCGGCTCTTCGCCGTCCTCGCGCTGATCGGTCCGGGGATTATCACCGCCAATGCCGACAACGACGCCGGCGGCATCAGCACCTACTCGGTAGCCGGGGCTTCATACGGCTACTCCCTCCTCTGGATGCTGGTGCTGATCACCTTCAGTCTGGCGGTGACCCAGGAGATGGGGGCCCGCATGGGGGCCGCGACCGGCAAGGGACTCGCCGCCCTGATCCGCGAGAACTTCGGCGTCCGTTGGACCCTCTTCGCCATGGTCGCTACCCTGATTGCCAACCTGGCGACCACCGTCGCGGAGTTCGCCGGTATCGCCGCGGCCAGCGAGTTGCTCGGGATGCCGCGCTGGATCTCGGTGCCGCTGGCCGCGCTGCTTGTGTGGCTGCTGGTGGCCAGGTGGTCCTATCGATCCGTGGAGAAGGTTTTCCTGGTGCTGTCGGCGGTCTACATAGCCTATCCGCTGTCGGGCATCGTCGTGGGGGCGCCATGGGGAGAGGTGCTGCGCCAGACCGTCACCCCGACCTTCCAGCTGAACGCCGGTTACATTCTGGTGTTCATCGCCACGGTTGGCACCACCATCACCCCCTGGGGACAGTTCTTCATCCAGGCCTATGTGGTGGATAAGGGGATAGGACCCAAACAGTACCCGGCCACACGCGCCGATGTCCTGGTGGGCGCTTTCGTCACCGACATCGTGTCCTTCTTCATCATCGTGGCCACCGGGAGCACGCTACACGTCCGAGGCATCCAGGTCACCGATGCCGCTCAGGCCGCTCTGGCCCTGGAGCCGCTTGCCGGCCCCCTGGCCCGCTACCTCTTCGCGATCGGCCTGGCCAACGCCTCCCTGCTGGCCGCCTCCATCCTGCCCCTGGCTACCTCATACACGATCTGCGAGGCCTTCGGCTGGGAACTGGGGGTCGATCAGTCCTGGAGAGATGCCCCGGCATTCCACGGTCTCTACGCGTTCTCAATCGCCTTCGGCGCCCTGGTGGCCCTCATCCCTGGGTTGCCCCTCATGCCGGTGATGCTGCTCTCCCAGGACGTGAACGGGGTGCTGTTGGCGGTGGTGCTGGTCTTCGCCCTGAAGCTCGCCAACAACAAGCAGATAATGGGGAGCATGGCCAACGGGCGAGTGGGCAACACCATCGCCTGGGCGACCACCGTCGCAATGATCCTGCTCACCGTGCTGCTGATCGGATCGTCGCTCGCGCCGCTGGTGGGGGTCAACCTGGGGTAAAACGGCTCTCCCTGGTCACTCGCCAAGCCCAGTTGGAGCCATCATGGGCCGTTTGGCCGGCATGCCCGCCCGACGCGGATACTGATAGGGGGTAGGGGAGAGCTTCTCTACGACCACAAGCTTCCTGTCCTCCCCCAGCAGAGAGAGTCGAGCCGGCACCGGATCGAGGTATCGTCCTCCCATGGTCTGAACGGCGTAGAGACCCTCTTCCATCTCCTGAGCCAGATCACCCTTCTTGGGAGCGATCACCCGCCCCCCGACCCGGCAGAACGGCAGACAGAGCTCGGCCAGTACAGCCATGCGCGATACCGCTCGCGCAACGACGACGTCGTACTTCTCTCGCTCCCCCGGCGTGCGGGCCAGATCTTCGGCCCGAGTGTTAAGGACCCTGGTATCCTGCAGCTTCAGCACGCCCGCGATGTGTGATAGAAAGGCGGTCTTCTTGCCGATGGACTCGATCAGCGTTAGTCTCATCTCCGGCAAGCAAATCTTGAGGGGCAAGCCCGGGAAGCCGGCTCCGCTCCCCACGTCGACACAGGATAGGCCGGCCCCACGGTTCAGCCTTCCGGCAAGATCCCCTGCCGCGGGCTCTCCAGCGGGAGGGGTACCGTCCGGGAAAGCCAGGAGGCAGGTCAGGGAATCGAGAAAGTGCTTGGTCTGGATCTCCTCAGGGGCAACGATGGCGGTGAGATTGGCTCTCTGGTTCCAGCGCAACAGTTCGTTCATATAGAGAGAGAAGGCGGCAAGCTGCTCACGGGTCAGGTCCAGTCCCAGATCGCCCGCCCCGGCCTGGAGCAGTTTCAGATCGGCCACAATCTCCCCCAGTGCGTTGGCTAAGGCAACAGCCTTCGGCTATAATTCTTGGTTGACAATGTTACCGGAGGATGGAGATTATGCCCCGCTCCGCCCAAGAGCATTCTAGTAGTCTCTCTCAAGCTCAGTCAAACCTGGTCCTTGGCCAGGCAGTGACGAGCTATCTCACCGGCTTGAGCCCGGAGGAGAGAGGCAAGTACGCGCAGGACTTGAACGCCTTTGTCCGCTGGTTTGGAGGGCAGCGGATGCTGAGCTCCATTACGCCGCCCGACCTGGAAAGATACCAGGAGCAGCTGATGGCCGAGTCCCGGACCGACGCCAACCAGCGGCTGGAGGCGTTGAAAGTCTTTCTGGCGGAGTCCAGAAAGCAACGTTGGATAGACAGCAACCTGGCCGTCGAGATCAAGCTGAAGAAGAGGAAGAGGAACGAGCCCGAGCAGCCCAAGGCGCCCGTTAAGGCCCCAGTTCCGACGCCGGAGCCAGCGGAGAACGGTGGCATAAGGCTGACCCAGGAGGGACACGATAAGCTGGCCGCCGAGCTCAACTATCTCGAAACGGAGATGCGGCCCAAGATCGCCCTCGAGTTGAAGACAGCCGCCGCCGATAAGGACTTCCGTGAGAACGCCCCCTACGACGTGGCCAAGCAGCACCAGGGAGAGGTGGAGGCCCGCATCAGGGAATTGCAGCGGATCCTCCAGACCGGGCAGGTCGTGAAGGACACCGGATCCTCTCACGTGGCCGACCTGGGAAGCAAGGTGACCCTCCACGACCTCACCGAGGACGAGGAGATCGTCTACACGCTGGTGGGCCCGGGCGAGATCGACCCGAAACATGGGAAGATATCGATCCAGTCCCCTGTGGGGAAGGCCCTGACCGGCAGGGTTGTGGGTGACGACGTCGAGGTGGAGGTGCCGGCCGGCACCCTGCGGCTGCGTGTGCAGAAGGTCGAGAATCGGTAGAGAGCTTGCTCGTCATCCCGGGAACGGCGGAGGATCTTTTCGGAAGAGATGCTCCGCCGTTCCCGGGGTGAAGGCGAGGAATGAGATGAACAACTACCCCAAGCCAAACATCGCCTCGGCCGTTGCGTTGGTCCGGGACGGCCAGCTCCCGCTGGTCCGCCGAAAGTACGATCCTTCCCCCTGGACCAACTCCTGGATAACATAGCTTTCCAGGCCCACCGTCGAGCCCTGGAAAAGCTACGAAGTGGATCAAGGCTGTAGCTGACACGGCACAGAAATAGGGATTATCCCGATTCCTTCTTGCCGGCGGCACGACGTAGAGTGCACCAGACATCCCCGACCATGGACCCTCGGGATATGTGCACTCAACACCGAACGGCCGTGGCAGGTCGTTGGCGTCATGTTCCGCCTCGGTGACCCGAATGGCAGCGCAGATCGCTCCAATTCTGGCGAGGAGACAGCCGCCCGCGGCCACCATTGAGTTTGCAAGTAATGACCAGAACCGCTTCTGTCCTCATATTGACCCGAGATAGCGAGATCGGAGCCCTGGCTGACCTGTTGAGGGCCGAGGAGATCACCGCCCAGGTGGTGAGCCCCGGTCACGAACTACGGCTTCTGCTCCAGTCCCCAGGAGATTACATCGCCGTCGTCGATGGCAATCTTCCATCCGGCGAGAGCATCCAGGCTTTCGAGCTCCTTCATGGATCGAGGCCCATCCCAACCTTGTTGCTGGTCCCTTCCGGTGACCCCTGGCAGTTCGGAATGAAGCTTGACGGCCACACCCTCGATGACTTCGTTCGGAAGCCCGTCAAGCTGCCTGAGCTGCTGTTCAGGGTCAAGGCACTGATGCTGAAGGCAGGCTACGAGCTACCCGAGCTGGTGGCGAAAGCTAGCAACGGGGCCGGCGGACATGAGGAGGAGATAGACGGCTTTCGCCAGGGAAAGATTGTCGCGGTGTTCTCGGCAAAGGGCGGGGTTGGGAAGAGCACCATCGCCGTGAACCTGGCCATCGGGCTCAACAAATTCTACCGGAAGAAGACGCTGGTGGTGGACGGCGATCTCTCCTTCGGCGACATCGGGATCCTGCTGAACATTCACACCAAGAAGAGCATCTTCGACCTCTGTGCCGAAGACAACCAGCTTCCGGGCCAGGCGATAAGCATCAGCGATCTGATGGAGGCCTTGGTCCAGATCAGGCCGGGGGCGCAAGCTCTGCTGAGACCACCGGATCTCATAGCGGTGGAGAAGCTCGATAGGTCCGCTATCGTGACGGTGTTGACGATGTACAGGTCTCTCTTCGACTTCGTCGTGGTGGACACACACACATCCCTTGGCGACCTCAATCTTCAGATCCTGGATGCGGCGAATCAGATACTCCTGGTGAGCACGCCCGAGATGAGCTCCATCTCAAACACAGCACGCTTCCTGCATGTCGCGGACACCCTCGGGTACACGGACAGGATCTCGCTGATCATCAACCGCGCCAACTATGGTATCGATCTGGGCACGCTGGAGGCCAGCCTGGGTATGGAGGCCTCTGGCCGCGTGGTCAGCGCCGGTCCCCAGGTGGTGGAGGCTGCCAACGAGGGCAGCTCGCTCTTCCAGAAGGACCCGGAGCAACGAAAGCCGATCACCCAGGACCTGGCGAGGATCGTGGCGCTGGTGGCGGGCCAGCCGGAGCCAAAATCTGGGACGAAGCCGGGGAAGCAGCTGTCGCTCCTCAGGCTGCCGTTCGCAAGGAGGAATGGAAAGTGAGTCTGCAGCAACGGACCCTGCGCTCGGCCCTGGGCAGGCAGCCCAACCAGCTTCCCAGGGATACTCGTGTGGCCATCATCAGGCTGCTCGACGGAATCGACGTGAGGGGAACGATCCACGTCCCGCCGGGGATCAGGATCCTGGACCTGTTGAACCGTGAGGTAGAGCGGTTCATCGCGGTCACCAACGCCACAATCTCAGCGGTTGGACAGGAAACCACAACTCCCTTCATAGCCCTGAACAAAGCCCATATTATCAGCCTATACGAGCAGCCGGAGGGGGAAGGCGAGTAGGAAGGCGCGGCCGTCAGATTCGCCGCCGCTCCACCTCCCGAATTGTACCCCGGAGAATCGTCCCCATCACGTCTCAAGCTGGAGACTCAGCCCATCGTAGGCCAGCTCCACCCCCGACGGGAGAAGCGCGTTGGTGCAGCTGTAGTCCAGATCGTGGGTAAGATGGGTCAGATAGGCTCGGGTCGGACGCAACTCCTGAATAACCTGCAGCGCCTGCTCCACCGTGTAATGAGTGGGATGTGGTTTCCATCGGAGAGCATCCAGCACCAGCAGATCCAGCCCCCGAAGCAGATCCATCGGACCTTCGGGGATGCGGTTGGTATCGGTCACGTAGGCGGCGTTACCGAAGCGGAAGCCCAGCACCGACAGCCTGCCATGGCACACGGGAACGGGCAGGATCTCCAGACCGAAGAGGTTTACCGGACCCTGAAGCGGGATCATCTCCAGTCGAGGCTTCCCCCCTCCTTCCTGCGTGCTGGTGAAGATGTAGTCGAAGCGACGCCGGATATCCTGCAGGGTCTCGAGGGTCCCGTAACAGGGGATGGGCGCACCCTGGCGCTCGCTAAAGGAGCGGACGTCATCCAGTCCACCGATATGGTCGGCGTGGGAGTGTGTGAAGAGGATGGCATCGAGCCGCTCCATGCCCGCCCGGAGGGCCTGCAGCCGCAACTCGGTGGCCGTGTCGATCAGCACGTTCCGCCCACTGTACTGGAGCAACGCCGAGCAGCGATAGCGCTTGTTCTTCGGGTCGTCGGAGCTGCAGACGGGACAGCGACAGGCTATGGAGGGCACCCCGTGGGATGTCCCGGTACCGAGAAGCGTTAGAGTAAGATCCATAGTACTCAGAACCCAGAACTTAGCTTCCCCGCAGCCGCCGCATGGTCTCGGTCGGGCTGGCGCAGGTCAGACTGCCGCCACTACCCCGCCTCCTGCCCACCAGGCAGCCTCGGGCGCGCAACCTCGACATTATTTCCCTGTACTCCGACCAGGTCAAGCCGGCCTCCCTGCGCAGCTGCTCTCGGCCCGGCAACGGTTCACCGCCAGGCGCCATCCGATGCAGCAACTCCACACAGCGTCGCAGCAGCGTGGGGTCGAGACCATCCTGACGGCACGATGCCGGCTCCACGCGTCTCCCTTCGGGCTCGATCTGCGACCCAGCCAGCGCCTTCTTGGCCATGGCGATCGCCCTGCCGAAATCCTCGTGAGCCGCCGACCGGCTGATACCCAGCCTCTCCGCGACCTCGGCAAAGGGTAGACCCTGGTAGAGGTGCAGCCTCACAACCCGGCTATACAGTACCGGCATCCCCTGCAGCAGCTCCCCACAGACCAGGGCATCGTCCCATTCCCGCCCATCAAGACCGGGGGCATCGGCCATCCGCTCCATCAGGAGATCGTGGGGCACGCTGTACAGTTGGAAACGAGCTGACCGCCGCCGTGGGGTCTGGGATCGCAGGTATCGGTCGACCCGCCATGGAAAGGAGCGAAGGAGGTAGGGCATGAAGTTGTCCCTCCGATCCGGCTCCCACTCCAGGACGGTTTCCGCCAGCTCCAGGTAGGATTGCTGCAGGAGATCCTCCGGCTCCATAGCCGGGGGCAGCGATCGATGGCCAGAGAGATGGCGCCGGAGGATCCCCTGTATGAATGGCTCCAGTTCAGCATACAGTAACCCCAGGGCAGCGCGATCCCCCGAGCGATAGCGCAGGGCCAGGAGGGACACCCTGGCCTCTCGCTCCCGCTGTCCCTGGGAACCGCCAGCCTCTTCCTCCTGCTGCACCTGGAGTCCACTACCATCTTCCTTCCGCTGCACCTGGACCCATTCCCTTTCTCTCTTCCCGCTTTCGTCCATCCCCACCCTCATCCCCCACGCAGGTGATACACCGCCAGGCCGGCCAGTGTGCTCAAGAAGGTGCCGGTGACGGCCAGCAGAACGGCGTTCAGCTTGGCCTCGACCCTTTCGTAGCCCCGGGCCACCTCCTCCAGGCGGGCATTCGTTACCCGACCGTATCCGCACCCTCGATCGTCCAATCGAGAAGCCAGCATCCTCACCTCGTCGCCGTCACCTCGTCTCGTGGTCGGTGATGCCAGCCTTCTGACGGTCCCCCTCAACGCTTCGTCACCCTTATCCATCAGCACCACACCTCCTCTCGCACTCACAGCGCCATCCCCAACTCGTTGCCCACCTCGTCCAGCACTCGGGCCAGGGAGCCGGCCAGCCCATCGGCGGAGCGCCCCTCCAGGGCATACTGAACCTTGAGCGCCCGACAGAGGGTCTCGATCCCCTTGCGAGTGGCCTCCACGTCCCCCTCACGCGCCACCTTGCGGATCAGCATGCGCAGGACGGCGATCTCATCCTCCACGCCTCGCAGCGCCGCCGCCACCTCCAACTCCAGGGCACCCTCCTCCAGGACGTCGGCGTAGAAGGACTGCGTAGCCTCCTCCACCCGGCTCCCCCTTCCGGTCGCCGCGTCACCTCGCCTCCGCGTCACCGCACCACTTTGTCTGTCCTTCTCCCCATCGCCTCGTCTCCCCGTCGTCCTCTCGCCCTCGTGATACCGGCAGAAGCGGCTGCCCACCAAGGCGCTCCGGCCGCACTGCCGCCCCGTGCTCCTGGCGATTCCGGCACAGCGCATCCGCCCACCCCCTTTCGTCCCAAGTCCTAGAACATTTGTTCTACAACATTCTACGAGGGTCGCGCCGGGAAGTCAAGAGGTTGAAGGTTCGCCACCCAACTAAAGGCGGCTCCAAACGACAATTAAGAGGGGGTCCAAAGGTGTGGGAGGGCGATTGGGAGATGGTCAGACGTGTCTAACCATCGCGCGATCTGAGCTCCGAGATGAGCAAATGAACCGTTGATCCACTGACAGCCCACGGAGTATGGGGCGTATTTGGAAAGCATCTATTCCAAAATGGGTCGCTTTTGGAAAGCGTACCTGCCAAAATGGGTTGATTCTGGAAAGCTAACCTACGAGAATGTGCTGGACAGGCCCGACCGAAAGGAGCCCCAATTATGGCACGTCGAGCAAAGCGCGGTTTTCTTGCGCAGGACCTGGCCTCCGTCAATCCCTGGTGGCGCACTACAGAGTGGCGTAGCCTCGACCCGCAGCTTCGCGCCGCGGCCCGTGCCCCGTTTCGTCTTCAGCCGCCAATTCTAGCGGACGTTGCACCCCCGAATCTATACACCCTTCGAGGGCCGCGCCGCACCGGCAAGAGCACAGTGCTGAAACAGACCATTGATCGACTGTGCCGGGCAGGGATCGATCCTCGCCGCATATGCTACTTTGCGGCGGACACACTCGCCAACGAGAAGGACCTGGTTAACCTATTCCAGACTGCCAAGCAGATGTTTCCTCAGTTGGATGATAACCCAAGATATTTCCTGATCGACGAGATCACGTCCGTGCCAAACTGGCCAAGCGCGATCAAGTGGCTGCGTGACAACAGTCGAATCGCTGAAGATTGTCTCGTCTTGTCGGGATCCTCGTCTGGGGACGTGGCCTTGGGGGCCGAGCAACTGGCTGGATCGCTTGCTCCTGCCGCTGTCATTCCCCGAGTTCCTTCGATGTGCCGGCTACAAGGTACCCGAGTCTCCACATCTCCAACTCGACGACTTCTACGGTGTCGTCGGCCGCCGTGCTCGCGACGAAGCTCTGGTCTATCTGGACATCTTCGTCGCTGCCTTCGAGACGTATCTTCTGATTGGGGGGTTTCCCCAAGCCGTTGCCAGCTTTCTAGAAACAGGCTCGGTATCTGACGGCTTTGCCCGCGACCTGTGGGACGTCGTGCAAGCAGACCTGCATCGGGCGGGCATGATTCATACCGAACAGGCCCTTCGCCTTCTCGAACGTGTCAACGCAAGTCTTTGCGGCTGGGTCGGATTCCGCGAACTCGCCGATGCTCTGGGCGTTTCCCATCCCACTGTAGGGGAATGGTTGTCGGCCCTGGCAGACTCGTACTTGCTCATCCATCTCTATCAAGAGACTGGCGGAATGCCCGCGATCGATAGACAGCGCAAAGTCTATCCGACTGACCCATTTCTAGCGCAACTCCCCACGCGGCTGTCCATAAGTTCTTTCACTCCAGAGCCAAGTCAAGTCGCGGAGAGCGTGCTAACCATGACTCTGTTCAGGGGACTACACAAGGGCTCGCTGGACCGCTTCGATGCCCCTTCCAGGCTGTTCTACTTCCGAACTTCCAGCGGGGGTGAGGTGGACTTCCTAATCCATCCAGGACCCATGGTCGCCGAGTCCAAGTACGTGGATGATCCTTCTGAACGAGAAACGCGTGCGATGGTAGCCAACTTCGAGAGGGGCCTGCTCATTACTCGGAGCGCCTTCGAGGATACGGCGACTGTTCCTGTCTATCCTGCGAGCATCTTCTGTTGGCTCTTGGATCAGGGCGACCTACCTCCGGGCACGTGATTGCGGGCGCTGCTACCACGCTCGCAACACGCGAGATCCCCGGGGGCCTTGCCTCTGCCACGATGGCTTGAGCCTCCCTCCCCGGATCACCCGTCACTGGCTAGCGTGAGGCCCGAAGAGCATGCCCGTGCAAAGAACCACCGACTGCTGTATCATCGCGCCACCACAGCAGCAAGAGGAGACGGCCGTGATCGTTCGCAGCAACTCCACCAGCTTCGATGCCCCTCACTTCCGCAAGCTCTCTGACAGCCAGCGGGAGCGGATCCACCAGGCCAGCCTGGAGATCCTGGAGCGAACCGGGGTGGTGATGGACGAGCCCGAGGCGGTGGAGCTGCTCCGCCGCGCCGGCGCCAACATCTCCGAGGATCGACGGGTGCGCATCCCGGCCTCCCTGGTGGAGTGGGCTATCGCCCTCGCCCCCAAGCGGATCGTCCTGTGCGACCGCCACGGCCGCCGGGTGATGCCCCTGGAGGGAAACAACGTCTTCTACGGCACCGGCTCCGACTGCCCCAACGTCATCGACGTCCACACCGGAGAGCGGAGGCCGGGCACGCTTCGCGACATCGAGGATGGGATACGCGTTTGCGACGCCCTCCCCAACATCGACTTCGTGATGTCGCTCAACGTCGCCGACGACCTGGAGCCCACGACCTCCGACCGCTACCAGATGCGGACGATGCTCTCCAACACCACGAAGCCGATCCTGGCGGTAACAACCTCCTTCGAGGGCTGCGTGGACGTGATCGAGATGGCGGAGATCGTGGTGGGCGGCGCCGACACCATGCGTCGAAACCCTCTCTGCGGCTTCTACATCAACGTCGCAGCCCCCCTGCACCACGACGCCGAGTCGCTGAAAAAGCTGCTGTTCCTGGCGGAGAAGGGTATACCGGCCACCTACACCCCGGTGGTGCTCCGTGGCCTGAGCGGTCCCATCACCCTCGCCGGCGCCATCGCCCTCGCCAACGCGGGCGAGCTGGCGGGGCTGGTGGTGGCCCAACTGAAGCGAGAGGGTGCATCCATTATCCTCAGCGGCGGCACCAACGATCTGGCAGACATGCGCTACCTGGGTGACGTCTACGCGGCCCCCGAGAACCGGGTGCTCTTCATGGAAATGGGCCACCGTTACAACCTGCCCCTCTTCGGCCTCGGGGGCTGCAGCGACGCCAAGCTCCCGGATCAGCAGGCAGCGGCCGAGGCGGCTCTCTCCCTACTGACGGAGACCCTGGCCGGGTCCAACCTGGTCCACGACGTGGGGTATCTCGACTCCGGCCTCACCTACTCCCTGGAGCAGCTGGTGATGTGCGACGAGTTCATCAACTGGATCCGGCGCTTCATGGAGGGTGTTCCGGTGGACGACGACGCGCTGGCCCTCGATCTGATCGACGATCTCGGTCCCGACGGGAACTACCTGGGATACCCACACACCGTGAGTCACTACAAGGAAGACTGGTACCCGGCCCTGCTGGATCGCCAGAATTACGACGGCTGGAGCGCGTCGGGGAGTAAGAGCCTTCGAGAGCGGGCCAACGAAAGGGTCCGCCGGATCCTGGCCGAACACCGGCCCGAGCCGTTGCCCGCCGACGTGGTACAGGCGTTGGATCGGGTGATCGAGCGGGCGGAGCAGTCATTACGCTAACCTCTTCCCTAATGGGGAGGGGAGTTCCCCTTCCCCCGTGGGGAAGGGGGCAGGGGGTTAGGTCGAAGGAAACTACCATGACCTTCCTGGGAAAGATCCTCACCATAGATCTCAGCAGCCGGCGCGTGGAGACCGAAGAGTACGATGAGACCCTTGCCCGCCGGTTTCTCGCCGGTCGGGCCGCCAACTCTTACAGGCTCTACCGGGAACTGCCCGGCGGCACCGATGCCCTGGACCCCGAGAACCCCCTGGTTCTGAGCTGCGGGCTGCTCACCGGCACCGAGGCCCCGGCATCCTCCCGACTCCACGTTAGCTCCCGCTCGCCCCTCACCGGCCTGTTGGGCAGCTCCAACGTCGGCGGCCACTTCGGAGCCGAGCTGCGGGCCGCCGGGTACCAGAGCCTCCTCATTCGCGGTCGCTCCGAGAGGCCGGTCTACCTCAGCATCACCGGCGACGGGGTCACGCTGATCGACGCCACCGACCTGTGGGGACGCGACTCCTGGGAGACTCAGGAGATCCTCCGACAGAGGGCCGGAGACTGCCACGCTCGCACGATGGCCATAGGTCCGGGGGGCGAGGCCATGGTCCGCTACGGTTGCATCATGACCGACCGCGGGCACGCGGCAGGGCGCACCGGCATGGGAGCGGTTATGGGCTCCAAGCGGTTGAAGGCGATAGTTGTGCGGGGGGGCGATCGGCAGCACCAGGCCGGTCCCGAGGCAAAGGAGGCCGTGCGGCGCTATGCCACCGCCATCCGCAACGCCCCCCGCTACCCCATCTACTCGAAGTACAGCAACACCACCTACGTCAGCTGGGCAGACGAAACCGGGATCCTATCCACTCGCAACTACCAGCGGAACCGCTTCGAGAAGGTGCAGCAGATCGATGGCATGAAGATCATCGACTACGTCACCCGCTCCAAGAGCTGTCACCGCTGCCCAGTGCACTGCAAGGCCGAGGTGAAGATCGAGAGTGGTCCATTTGCCGGCACGGAGGGGGAGCGACCCGACATCGAGCCGATCGTGGCGCTGGGCTCCAAGTGCGGCGTCGACGATGCGGAGGCGGTGCTGTATCTGTACAACCTGTGTGGCAAACTGGGGATCGACGTGATCTCCGCGGCCAGCAGCCTGGCCTTCGCCATGGATCTGACCGAGAGGGGCATCCTCTCCCAATCGGATACCGACGGCGTCAACCTCACCTGGGGCAACACCCATGCGATGGAAACTATGCTGCTGAAAATCGCTCGCAGGGAGGGCTTCGGCGCACTGCTCGCCGAGGGTACGGCTCGCGCCGCCAAACAGATTGGCCGCGGAGCGGAGCAGTTCGCCTATCACGCCAAGGGGCTGGAGCTTACCGCCTATGACCCCCGCGGTGCCATGGGCACCGCCCTCGGGTACGCCGTTTCCAGTCGGGGCGGCGACTTCACCAGCGTCTACGCGCTCCCGGAGTACCGGTGGGACGCGGAGCAGGGCCGCCGGGAGTTCGGCACCCCGAACTCCGTGGACCGGCTCTCCACCGAGGGCAAGGGGCCGATGGTGAAAAGGGCCATGTCGGTCTCCGTCGCCCTGGACTCCCTGGGACTCTGCAAGGTGGCCGCGCTGTCCGTGGTGGGGGACTTCACCCTCACTGCGGAGGCGGAGCTGGCTTCGGCGCTGAGCGGCTGGGACTTCTCCCCCGCGGAGCTACTGTCGATCGGGGAGAGGGTGATCACCGTGGAAAGGCTGTTCAACCTGCGCCATGGGGCAAGCCGAAGTGACGACCGGCTGCCGGCCCACTTCCTGCGCGATGGTCTACCCGAGGATCCGAACCGAGGCGGCACCGTGGACCTGGAACCGATGCTGGCCCAGTTCTACGCGGCCATGGGTTGGGACGATCAGGGCCGTCCGACGGCGGAGAAGCTGATAGATCTAGGGCTGCAATCCGAAGAGTAGGGTGGACTAGAAAGGCAACAATGTATGATAAGTGACCAAGACCTCCACCGTTTCGTCGAGAAGTTCAAGGTGCCAGAGGAGGCCTTGACCTACCTGGATCGGATGGTGAACCCGATCGAGACGAGGCTGGTGCTTTCGGCCGGCGAGACCCCTCTCACGGTGGAGGGCGTTCAGCACGACTTGGATCTCACGGCGGAGGAGGCAGCCAAGGCGCTAGAGCAGGCCTTCCAGCGCGGCGTTCTCACCCGAGAGGGTGAGGATGAGCCGTACAGCTACACCCCGGCCGATTTCTACACCCGGATGGACTACATGGCCACCTACGAGGAGGGGTGGGACGAGCTTCCTGTGGAGTACCGCAAGGCGCTGGACGAGTGGATGATGGGGGAATACATCTCCCGAGTCCGCCCCAACGTGGATCTGCTGATGGCCGGGAGGCCGGCCCAGGGGAGCCCCGGGAACGACAGCGTGGTGCTGCTGGAGGAAACCTACTCCATCATCGACTCGGCCAAGACCATCATCGTCGTGCCTTGCAACTGCCGCCGCATCGCCCAGAACTGCAGCAGGCCCGTCGAGACCTGCATCCAGTTCGACAGCGTGGCAGAGAAGAAGCTGGCCAGGGGCCATGGACGGCGACTCACCGCCAAGGAGGCCAAGGATCTGGTGAGGATGGCGGACAGAAAGGGGCTGATGCACACCACCGATCTCCAGAAGAGGGACGGCGGTCCGGCGCCCATCTGCAACTGCTGCGCCGACGACTGCTACCCCTTCCGAGCGGCTGAGCGGTTGGGGAGCAAGGGAGCGTGGCCCCGCGGCCGTTACGTGGCGACCTTCGATCACGACAAGTGCCAGATGTGCGGCGCATGCACCAAGCGTTGCCATTTCGGGGCGTTCTATCACGACGGCACCATGGTCGAGATAGCCGGCCTGCAGGTCCGTAACGTCGCGTTCGACGCGGACAAGTGCTGGGGCTGCGGGCTGTGCACCGCCGTCTGCTTCCCGGAGGCGATCAAACTGGTGCCCCTGCCAGCGGGGATAGCGGCTGCTGAGAGCTAGTGCGCTTCGCGTTGACTGGGGAACGGTCGTATGCTACGATCGCCAGCGTTCTAGCGTCGTCGCTTTTTCCTCCATCTATTTGCCCAGAACGGGGAACCGCACGGGGGCGGTGTTCGGGCTCAGGCTCGGCAGCGCCCCATTTGCGTTTCCGCTCGGCCATAGGGTAGATCCATTATGGCTAGCATCGCCATTTCCAAGGCCTCCCGAACAAACAACGTCAATCAGCTTTCGCTGATCTGGATGCGGCTGCTTCGCAGCCCCTCCACCCTGGTCGGTCTGCTGATCGTGCTGCTTTTCCTGTTCATGGCTATCTTCGGTCCTTTGGTCAGCCCCTACGGCTACGCTGAGCAGAACATCGCGGCGCGCATCCAGCCCCCCTCCGCAACCCACCTGTTTGGAACCGACATCTATGGCCGAGACGTCTTCAGCCGGGTGCTGGTGGGAAGCCGCGACATCTTCATCCTCTCCGGCAGCAGCACCCTGGCGGCGGTGCTGTTGGGGCTGTCGGTGGGTCTGTTCGCGGGCTACTACGGCGGGCTCCTCGACGAGATTGTGATGCGGCTGATGGACGTGCTACTGGCGATCCCGGCGCTGCTGCTTGCCATGCTGATGCTGGCCATGGCAGGACCTTCCCAACTGAATGTGGTCATTGTGGTCGGGCTGCTCTACATACCGATGGTCAGCCGGGTCGTGCGCAGCGTCGTGCTGGAACTGAAGACCAAGGAGTTCGTGGAAGCGGCCAAGGTTCGAGGAGAGTCCAGCCTCTACATCATGTTCCGCGAGATCCTGCCCAACGCCACGGCTCCCCTGATCGTCGAAGCGGCGGCCCGCTTCTCGTACTCCATCTTCCTGATCGCCTCCCTCGGCTTCCTGGGGCTGGGCGTCGAGCCACCCTCACCGAACTGGGGGTTGATGGTCGCCGAGGCTCGGGATTCCTTCGCCCTGGCCCCGTGGACCCTGGCCTTCCCCTCGGCGGCCATCGCGTTGCTTGTAATCGGGGTCAGCCTCCTGGGCGACGGGCTGCGGCGGTTACTGCGCCCGGGAGTCGCCGGAGAGTGACCATGAGAGAAAGCGCTATCCTCGAGCTCGACCGCCTCTCGATCTCCTACCAAACCGAAACGGGCTGGCTGGAACCGGTGCGCGAACTGTCGCTGCGGATCCAGGCCGAGGAAAAGTATGGACTGGTAGGGGAGTCGGGCTCCGGCAAGACCACCCTGGCCCTCGGCGTCATGGGATACCTGCCCGGCAACGGCAGGGTACAAGGGGGCCGGATCCTGCTGAACGGCGGCGATCTGCTCGGCCAATCGGAGGCAGAGCGGCGACGAAGCTGGGGAGGTCGGATCGGCATGGTCTACCAGAACCCCTCCACGGCCCTCAATCCGGCGATGACGATTGGCGACCAGATCGCGGAGATGGCACGAATTCACCTGAAGATGCCGAGAGCCGATGCCCGCCGGAAGGCCGTAGAGATGCTGGGGCAGGTCCAGATGCCGGACCCCGCCGCGGTGGCGCGCCGCTACCCCCACCAGCTGAGCGGCGGCATGCTCCAGCGCGCGCTGATCGCCATGGCCCTCACGAGCAACCCCCAGCTGCTGATAATGGACGAGCCCACCACGGCCCTCGACGTGACCACCGAGGCCGTGGTGCTGGATCTGATCCACAGCCTGTCTCAGCAGTACTCGTCGGCCATCCTGTACATCACCCACAACCTGGGGGTGGTGGCTCGACTGTGCGACAGGGTAGGTGTGATGTACGCAGGCGAGCTGATGGAGGAAGGCCCGGTGGGTGATCTGTTCCACCGGCCCCTGCATCCCTACACCCAGGGGTTGATCGGCTGCGCGCCCCGCCTTGACACCAACAAGTACCAGGGGGAGCTCAACACCATACCCGGCTACATCCCCCGTCTGGACGAGCTGCCGGAGGGCTGCATCTTCGCCCCCCGCTGCTCCCTTGCCATAGAAGCTTGCCGGCAGAACCGTCCGCGCCTGGTGGAAGTGGAAGCCGGCCGC
>JAJYNT010000045.1 GCA_021786215.1 Chloroflexota bacterium
GCCCAGCGCCATCAATCCGTCAAGTAGGGCGACGGAAAGCGACGCCGCCCATGGACAGCGGATTGATAGCGCAATAGCCCGAACGATGATCGACAAGGAAGGTAGGAGGTCCACACCATGACAAAGCCCCTCTCGGCGAGAATCACCAGCATGGCCGGCTCGGCAACGGTGCAGGTGATGAATAAGGCTCGGGCGCTGAAGCAGCAGGGGATCGACATCATGGACTTGGGCGGCGGCGACCCGGATTTTGACACCCCGGAGCACATTCAGAAGGCCGCCATCCAGTCGATGCAATCTGGGTTCACTCACTATGTGGCCAGTTCGGGGATCCCGCAACTCCGAAAGGCCATTGCGAATAAGCTAGCCAAGGACAACGGTGTAGAGGTCGATCCGGACAAGGGGATCATCGTCACATCCGGCGGAAAGCTGGCCCTGTACGCCGCGATGATGGCACTGGTCGATGAGGGAGACGAGGTGCTCCTTCCGGAACCTGCCTGGGTAACCTACCGGCCCGTCGTCCAGTTGGCGGGCGGAAGCACGGTACCGCTGAATCTCAGATCCGAGAACGCCTTCAGCATCACAGCCGAAATGCTGAAGGCGGCGATCACCCCCAGGACCAAGCTCATTATGCTCAATACTCCCGCCAACCCCACCGGCAAGGTGCTTGCCAGAGATGAGTTGGAGTTGATAGCGACCGCTGCCCGCGACAACGACCTGTACGTCATCGCGGACGAGATGTATGAGAAGATCATCTTCGACGGCCGCGAGCATGTGAGCATAGCCAGCCTCCCTGGGATGGCAGAGCGGACGATCATCCTGAACGGCCATTCCAAGGCATACGCCATGACCGGCTGGAGGTTAGGATACCTGGCTGGGCCGCCGGCGCTGATGAAGGAGATCGGTAAGATCCAGGAGCAGACAGCGACCTGCGCTCCGTCTTTCGCCCAGGTGGGTGGCGTGGCCGCCTTGGAAGGTCCTCAGGAGCCGGTGGAACGCATGACCGCCGAGTACGAGCGTCGACGCAACTTCTTCGTTGACATGCTAAACGACATCCCACATGTGAGCTGCTTCAAACCCGAGGGTGCCTTCTACGCCTTCCCCAAGTTCGATCTGGGCATGGACTCCATTGGTCTGGCGGAGATGCTGTTGGAGAAGGCGCGGGTGGCAGGCACGCCCGGCTCAGCCTTCGGGGCTGCTGGGGAGGGGCACGTGCGCTTCTCCTTCGCGACCTCCCCTGACGTCTTGGAGACGGCGGCGAAGCGGATCAGGGAGATGCTGAGCTAGGGACCGGGATAGCTGGCCGCGCCCGGCTGCGGCCTAAGGACTAGGCAGTTCGAACCCCCTCTCAGTGCCGAAAGGGCCTGGAGGGGGTTCTGTGTCTGGCGCAGTGTGGCTTGCCCGTAGGGATTTAGCACTTTATAATATATCAATATGGTAAACTCAGAGCCGGCGCAAGAGAGGTTGTCCTTGGACAAGATTCGGACACTTGCTGCCCGCACGACCCTCTTCTATCGAATACTGATCGCCAGTTCCGCAATCGTCTTGATTGGCGCTGTGGTCGGAACCTGGGTGGTGCGTGCCCTTCCGCAGCAGTTCCCTCTCGATCTCATCGCCGGCTTCGTCCTCGGTGGGGTAAGCCTCCACGTCATCGCCAACGCCTGGATCCTGAAGGCCGCCATGAAACCGCTGGAATCCCTCCAGAAGACCGTGGACGAGGTGTACTATGAGGATAACCTGAACGCACGCGCCGTCCCCGAGCCGATGGGCGACCCCGCCACCAATCGTCTGGCCGAAGCCATGAACAGCATGCTGGAGCGGCTCCAAGCCAACCAGATGGAGCTCCAGCGGCTGCCAGCGCGCGTGTTGAGCGCGCAGGAAGAGGAGCGCAAGAGGATTGCCCGTGAGCTCCATGACGAGACCAGCCAGGCTCTCACCTCGGTCATCGTGGGACTGAAGTCGCTGGAGAAGTCCGGCAGAGAGTGCGACGTCCAATCGCAGGTGGCTGAACTCAGGGCAACAGTCGCCGAGACCCTGGAGGCGGTCCATCGGATGGCGGTGGAATTGCGGCCCAGTGCCCTTGACGAGTTGGGCCTGGTACCGGCTCTGCGAGGATACGTCAAGGAGTACAGCCGGCAGCACGGGATCCAGGTGGATCTACAGGTCGCGGGGCTACGCGGCAGATTGTCCGCCGAGGTAGAGGTGGCCGTGTACAGGGTGGTTCAGGAGGCCCTGACCAACAGCGCCAAGTATGCTCAGGCCCGCAAGGTGGCAGTGAGGCTGAGTTTGGATGGCTCCACCTTGACAGCCACGGTTAGAGACGACGGAATAGGTTTCAACGTACGGCAGGTGCAGCAGTCAAGAGACGGGGGGCTGGGCCTCTTCGGCATGAGGGAGAGGGTTTCCTTGCTCTCGGGTCAGTTGGACATCGTATCGGCGCCTGGGGCCGGAACCACGATCCTGGCACGAGTCCCTCTCAGCGGCGCCTACGAGAAGGTGAAACTTGAAGAGTAAGATTCGGTTGTTGCTCGTGGACGACCACGCCGTGTTGCGAGCAGGGTTGAGGACCCTGCTGAACGAGGAACCAGACATGGAGGTGGTGGGAGAAGCCTCCGACGGAAACCAGGCGATCAGTCAGGTGGCTCGCCTGCGCCCGGACGTGGTCCTCATGGACATCACCATGCCGGTTATGAACGGACTGGAGGCAACACGGCAGATCCGGAAGCTGTATTCCGACGTGAAGGTGCTGGTGCTGACCATGCACGACAGCGAGGAGTACCTGTTTCAAACCCTTCAAGCGGGGGGAGCGGGCTACGTACCGAAGAAGGCCGCAGATACCGACCTGATCAACGCCATAAGGGTCGTACACGAGGGGGAAACCTTCCTCTACCCCACGGCCGCCACCAGGCTGATCCAAGATTACGTCAATCAGGTGGACGCCGGTCAGGAGACCGAGAGCTTCGGCCGATTGACGGAGCGCGAAAAGCAGGTCCTGAAGCTGATGGCCGAAGGATACACGAATCAGGAGATCGCCAACCTGCTGGTGATCAGCGTCAAGACGGTGGAAACTCATCGCGCCAGGGTCATGGAGAAGCTGGGTTTTCACACCCGGGCAGAGCTGGTTCGCTACGCCCTCAATCGCGGGATGCTCGAGATAGGCGCTTAGGCGCCACTTTCCGCGGGGGAGGCGGTTACAATAGCCTCGTAGAACCCCGCGCACATCCCCTGCCTGGTGAGAATCCCATCCACCACCTGGTTAACCCCCACGCCAAACTTGATCCATCCGCCCTGGTCGCACTGGAGTACGCCTCGGCCAAGGGTGTGATCGAGGACAACCAGCCCTTGCAGCCGCCCCCCGC
>JAJYNT010000427.1 GCA_021786215.1 Chloroflexota bacterium
GGAATAAAGCGTTAGGCGCTACACAACCGCACTCGGTTTTACCTCGCCACTCCGTTATTCACGGTATCCCATTCGGCATCTCACGACGCCCAGCCTCGCAACCTAACCTCTATTGGTCGATAATATACAATGCAGGGGTAATTATGTCAATACTGGAATCGCCCACTTTTCTGCGACTTCTTGCCCGCGATTCCTAGTTGTCTTACCAATCTAGTGGCAGTTCGAGGCCGTTTAGGACCTCTTGCCCCAATGGTTCCAACTGTACCACCGTGTCAGCCGTCGCCCCCCCGGTTGCCACCGCAACAGTCAGCTGTGTACCCATCGGTTGACACTCAAACACGGCCGCCTGGAACCTCTGGGTCCACCTTCCGTTGCGCAGCTTTGGCTCCTCCTTGGGGTAGCCGAATGTGTCGGCGCCACCATGGCGGTCGAAGTACTCCTTGAAGTGGGTGGGAGACCCATCCGGAGCGTAGTTCGCCACGTAATGCCCGAGACCCGAGCCCGGCTGGTTCGGGAAGTAGGTCACGTCGCCCCGGGGGCGTTGCCTGGCATCTTGTGGATCCACCGGAGGCTCGTAGTACCATGGGTACAGGAGATTCCCCAACAGGCGCCGCTCGACCCTGTACTCGGGAGGGTTCTCCGGGTGCCATTCCAGCACACCATTTTGGAAGTACTGGACGAACTGGTTGGTCCCGGCCGGGTCCAGGACCACCCTGCCGATCGGTTGCCCCAGTACACCCTCTCCACCCAACTTCCTGTAGTAGGCTAGCCAGTCCCCAGAGACCGCATAGCCGGTCACCGGGGAAACCCAGCTCTGGTTGGGGTCCACACCGGGGCCCGACCAGTCCTGATGCACCGGCGGGGCAGCCACTGCCAGCCGCTTCTCTTCCACCAGCAGCAGCGGGCTACCACCGATGTGGTACTGGTGGGGCTGATCCGGGATGGTGTCGGCCGTGGCGCCGGCCAGATCCAGGTAGTACTTTCCGTCTTTGGGATAGATCGGCCGTGTGTGCCCGAACTTGTCCACCAGGGTGGCCACCGATGTTCGAGCGGTCAGCGGCAGCTGGATCTGAGCCGGTGAAAGGTTCCAGAGAACCGTCACCCAGTCTCCCTGCCTCTCCATTCTCACCACCTTCGCCGTGCCCTGGTGGTAGATCCGTGCAGTCTTGACCCCGGACATGTAGCCGGTGATCACCTGAAACGCCTCGAAAGCAGCCCTCGTGGAGTTGCCCGGATCTGATCTGACCAATCCGTAAGGCTCCGCGCCGGGCACTCCCGGGTCGTCCGACATCTTGTAGACTTCGATGCGCTCTACGCCGGCCGCCAGGGCCGAGGCGAAGGCCTGGATCAGGTAGGAGGCCTGCTCGTCCATGGTGGCCCTGTAGCTGTCCTTCCCGAGCTTGATGCCCGAATCATCCCAGGGGACCACGTTGGTTTCGTTGATCCAGATGGGCTTGTCCAGCTCGTATTCCTGCATTATCCGTTTGAATTTGAGCGGCACGGCGTACAGATCCTGGGGGTTGCCGTACAGATGCAACGAAGCCGCATCAAAATAGAATCCGTTGGCCCTGGCGGTCGGGTCGTGGCTGGCCACGTTCAGGAAGCGATGGAAGTACTGCTCGCGTCCGAACTGCTGATCCCACCAGTAGGTGAGGCCTGCCAGGATGATGCGACCGTTGGGATTGACCGACTTCACCGCCTGGTAGGCCACCTTCACCAGTTGGTAGTACTGCTCCACCGATCCGTTCCACTGCTGCAGCCCGCTGCTGTTGTTCCAGACGTCGGGCTCGTTCCAGATTATCCAGTCGTCCACCCTGCCGCGGTACTCCGCTGCCAATCGCCGCATGAATTGGCCCCAATAGTTGTCCGGGGCGTCAAATGGGAGCCCCAGGTTGGGGGGAGCGGCGTTGGGATCGGTGCCGCTCAACCATGAGGGTGTGCCCAGCACTACCGCTACCACCTTGCGACCGTCGGCCAACTCGCGTTCGAGGGCCGACTCCGGGAACCAGGGACTGCTCTTCCAGTCGGAGGGTCCGTTCGGCTGGATCTGGTCCCACCTGATGATCACCCTTTCCCAGGCGACCCCGGCTTCTGTCGCCCGTCCGGGCGCCTCGTATGCCTTGACGGCGCCGAAGCGCACCTCCCGAGGGGTTGACGCGGCGGGCGTTGGGCTATCGCCGGGTCCAGCGGCAGCGACATGGGATGGCGTGCTTGCTATCATCACGAACAGGAGGAAGGTTACGGTGAGGTAGCCGGGTGGGGTGAGTTGGAGGCGTTTCAAAGCTCGATTCTCCATTTTCAAGAGAGAGTGGGGCGTGAGTCGCCGGCTCACGCTCCATTCTCTTGAGTGCCGATCTTGGCAGAAAAGCTTGAATTGCCGCGGGAGCCGGCCCTAGGCCACCAGGGGATCCGGCATGGTCACCTTCAACTTGTCGGCGACCGCGTGCAGCGCCGCGTAGGTGTCATCGGGAAGGACGACGCCGTCCTTGCCTCGCTGCTTCTGATTTCGCCTTTCCGGCTCGCCCGGCAGCATCACCTCCGAGAAGCCGGGCGCCGGCTTTACACCCTTGATCTGCTTGAGTCTCTCGCCCACCGCGGCCTCGAACTCCTCCACCGGGCGGAAAGCTGCCACGTTGACTACCACCAGCAGGTTGCCGAAGGAGACATCCTTGACGGCAAACTTCTCGCCCCCGGCCATGTAGCGGCCGAGGAGGTCCACGATCACTGAGAGCACGTATCCCTTGTGGCCGCCCATCGGCAGCAGGACACCGCCGTTATAGAAGTCCTCGGGATTAGTGCTGGGGTTGCCATCCCGATCCAGGATGACACCCCGCGGAACCGACTGGTGCTTCGCTCGGGCCACCCGCAGCTTGCCCTCGGCCGACACTGAGGTGGCGATGTCCGCCACCACCGGTTCTCCCTCGACGGAGGGCACCCCGAAGGCGATGGGGTTCGTCCCCAGCACCCTACCGGCGCCACCGAACGGGGCGACCGGTCCTGCATTGTAGGTGCCACCCACCATGAAGGCGATCATACCCTCTCGCGATGCCATCTCCGTGTACTCGCCAAGCCGGCCGATGTGGTTGCAACGGATTATGGTGATAGCTGCCACATTCGCCGACCGAGCCTTCTCAATGGCGACCTGGGTGGCGAAGTGGGCGGTTATCTGGCCGAAGGCCCAATTGCCGTCCACGATGGCGGTCGTAGCGGTCTCCTTCTGCAGGGTGGGCCGAGCCGCCGGCACGCAGGTCCCCTTGTCGATAGCGTCGAGGTAGCTGGGGATTCGCAGGACGCCGTGGGAATCGTGCCCCATCAGGTTGCTGACCACCAGGGAGTGAGCGACGTGCTGG
>JAJYNT010000149.1 GCA_021786215.1 Chloroflexota bacterium
CCGCGTCCATCTCGCTTAGTCTTCGCTCTTCCTACGTCGACCCCGCCGGCCACGCCCCCCCTTGGGCGATGCACCCGATGATGGGGGCATCTGAGACTCCAGCCACACCCGACACTCCTCGGGCAGGCAGGTTACCTCTTCCTGCACCCAGTCCGGTGCCAGCTCAACCTCCTCGGGCAACCAGGTGCTCTCACTCGAGATCACACCCCTGCCCGCGATCCATGGCGACACCGTTACCTCCCACCAACAGCTCAGGCCCGGAACTAACGACCCATCCACAATCTACAACACCATTATACGCCGCGAGATCAACTGTTAGTCGAGGCCCATTCGCCTCAACTCCTCGTCACCAATGCCGTAGAAGTGAGCGACCTCGTGCAAAACTGTCCGGCGCACCTGCTCGCGGACATCTTTGGGGGTCTTGGCCATGGCGAAGATGGGACGGCGGAAAAGGATAATGCGATCAGGAGGAACCAGGTTGTAGCTATCACCCCTTTGCGTCAAGGGAATGCCATCGTAAAGACCCAACAGGGTCTCGGGTGGCTCGATTCCAAGGCTCCTGACCAGTTCGGTCGAGGGCTCCTCCTCGGACAGGATCGCCACATCCGTGAGCCTCGATCGGAATGGCTCGGGGATCTCCCGCAGGGCCTCCATCACCAGCCGGTCGAATCGGTCGGCGTTTGAACCATGCGCAGCCTTGCCCCGCAGTTGGGCCAGCCGCCGTTTTCGACTGCCGTCCTCTTCCTTTGCCAAGTATCACCCCCGTAGATCCGAGATTGGGTGCCGGCAGCTCACAGAAGAGCCGTCCGAGGGCAAACATGCCCTGCCAGAGTGTTAAGCTGAACAAAATGTAGCAGAGTAGCGCCACCGGCGACAAATTGGGGGACCATTATCCGCTACGGCCCCTAGCATCCTGGCATCGCTCGCTGCTGTTGACCTGGACCCCCACAATCCGGTAGAATATGATATGGCTTCGGGAATCCGTGCGGCGCATTCGTCTAGCGGCCTAGGACACCTCCCTCTCAAGGAGGAGATCACCGGTTCGAATCCGGTATGCGCTACCAAGACATGCAACGTTCGAACAGATCGCCTTCCCCCGTGGGAACGGCGTGGTGTGATCGAGACTGATGGACCGGCTCACTTGAGCCGGTCCTCTTCTTGAAGCGGGCCGGCACCCTATTTGTATGGCAGCGGCAGCGGTCCCGAGGCGTCCAGCGACAACAGCTTCGAGCTCACATGGACGCACTGAGCCCATGAGCGGTTGGGGCGCTGGCCTCGGCACCATATCTCTACTGCACCGCGAACAGTAACTCCCGGATCATTGGTGCAGTGGCTATGAGAACCGCCAATACGAGAACCACGTAGGCGAATACCAGGGTGATGAAATTGATACCACGCACCGTCCAGTCCTCCGCCTCCGGGACTTCCTTCATCACAGCTAAGAGACGAGTGGATGGGGGACTCAAGGGCATTCTCCGTTCCAGAATAGGTGCCTACGGGCGAAATAACGAGCATTGGTGCCGAGCTCAACCTGGGACAGGAGCGAAAGTTGTTATTGACGACCGGGAGCAAGCGGGTTAGAATCTCATTGACTCAAGGGGAGTAGCGTCGGAACGCATCGTCCAGTTGCGATGCGGCGACGGGATCGACACACCGGCTTCGGCCCGGTTCCGTCGCTTGGCTAAGCCGCCAAGTCGCGAGACCTTCGGTCCTCGGTATTTTCGCCGGACCGGGGTCTCTTTTTGTTTGCCTCGGTACCCGCTAGAAGGAACGAGACGATGGGCTTAATCCCTCTGCTGGGGATCGCCGTCGGGCTAGCTATGGATGCCTTCTCCGTGGCCATTGCGAGCGGCATCAGTCTGGGCAAGGTCTCCTCCCGCCAACTTTTCCGCCTTTCCTTCCACTTCGGCCTGTTTCAGTTCGGCATGCCACTGGTGGGTTGGATCCTGGGATCGTTGGTTGCGGAGCGGATCGGCGTCATCAGCAACTGGTTTGCTTTCGGTCTCCTGGTTCTGGTGGGCGCCAAGATGCTGTGGGAGTCCCTGCACGTGGATGAGGGTTCGGTCCGAGGCGACCCCACCAGGGGCGCCTCACTGGTAATGCTCTCCCTGGCGACCAGTGTCGACGCCCTGGCAGTGGGCCTCAGTCTCGCGCTACTCCGGGTGCCGATACTCTTCCCGAGCCTGATCATCGGCCTCGTGGCCGCCACAATGACCGGCGTTGGGATACAGATCGGCAAGTATGCCGGCCACCTTCTCGGCAACCGCATGGAGGTTCTGGGGGGGGTCGTGCTGATACTGACCGCCTTCAAGGTGCTGCTAGGCCCACTCTAAACGGTTTGAGCGCGGGGTGCGGCGCACATTTTCGGGCGAAGCCTGGCGAAGGTCCGTAGGAGCTGGCTCCTGCCAGCGATACCGCAGGCTAGAGACCACCGAACCTCCGTCACCAGGTCTGTCGCCAGCGGGAGCTGGCTCCTACGCATGCCCCGCTCCCGGAACCCTGCGCCACGCCCTTGAGTGCGCCACACCTGCCTTCCCGACCAGGTCTGTGGTAAAATGACCTCAAAGGCAACGACGGAGACGAGTAGCCGGACAAGGGTCGAACCAGCGAGCGCGCGTGGGTGAGAGGCGTGGCCGACCTGCCGACGAAAATCACTCCCGAGCCGAAGGCTGAACGCGGAAGCCAGTAAGCGGACCGGCCAGTCCCGCCGTTATCGGGATGGAAGGTGCTGCGGCACCGGAAAAGAGAGGGCGCCGGCCAGACGGTGCCAAGCGGGGTGGTACCGCGGGGCGTTTCGGCCTCGTCTCCAGGGGAGACGAGGTTTTCTTGTGGTTATGGGCAAGGAGGTGCCATGGGTTTTAGAGAGGTTGACACTAGGGTATCCTTCCCGCGGTTAGAGCAAGAGATCGAGGCGTGGTGGAAGGAACAGGACATCGTCGAAAAGGCGTTGAAGAGCGGCGATCCGGCCCGACCGTTCGTCTTCTTCGAGGGCCCACCGACGGCCAACGGCCGACCGGGAGTACACCACGTCGAGGCTCGAGCATCCAAAGATATCATCCTCCGTTACCGCCGCATGCGCGGTCATCAGATCATCGGCGCCCGGGGCGGCTGGGATACCCATGGTCTCCCCGTAGAGCTGGAGGTCGAGCGAGAGAAGGGCTTCTCCGGCAAACCCGACATCGAGAAGTACGGCATCGCCGAGTTCAACAGCGCCTGCAGAGAGAGCGTCTGGCGCTACATCCAGGAATGGGAGCGGCTCACCAACCGCATGGCCTACTGGATCGACCTGAAGAACCCGTACGTGACCTACCACAACGAGTACATCGAGTCGCTGTGGTGGATCATGAAG
>JAJYNT010000072.1 GCA_021786215.1 Chloroflexota bacterium
GGGGGTGGTTCCAGAAGTGCTCCTGAGAGCCGATCCCCGCGAACTCAGCCGCAGGTACGGCCTCGCTCTAGCCGCCTGATTCTTATGGTGCAATTTCAGCTGGAGGTTTACCGCATTGACCCCTGCACCTTTGTGTGGTATGAATCTTGGTGACGGTTTTGACGGTTCGGTCGCGTGAAGTCGTCTGGAGGCTGACAGGAAGATGAGCGCAATGCGTGCTGAACAACGGCTCTCGGAACTGATCAGGGAACTAGAGAAGAGGGGACAGGAAGACTTGGTTCCCGAGGTCGAGCGTGCCATAGATGACATCAGGGCCGAGGACCAGGCACCCGATCTCATGACGACCGGAGCGGCAGCGGCGGCTCTCGGAGTTAGATCAATAAACACGATCAAGAAGTGGGTGAAAGAAGGTCGGTTGGAGGGCGTTCCTCGCGGGGGACGGACTATGATCACGGCTCGTTCAGTGAACAGACTGCGTGAAAGCCCGGAGACCTCTGAGTGGGTGAAGTTCCAGAAGGAACTTGATGAAGTCTTCGATCCGTTCATGGCCCCGGATGAGGAAGAGGTTTCCTCGGTCCTACCTTGGGTTGGGCGAAAGCCTTGGGACAAGAAGGAGTAGCAAACGTGGCCGAGTTCGAGGCGCCTCTCGTCGTAGTAGATTCGTGCGTCTTCCCCACGCAGTGGATCAAGCGAATAGTAGAGCGAGCGGCTATAGGCCACATCAGACCGATTTGGGCTCCGTGCATCATCGCGGAGTCCAATCGCGTCATGACCTGGCTCTGGCTGAAACGGAATCCTGACTTTTCCGACCAAGCACAAGATCTTTTGTCAAAGTCCGCGAAGGACAGTTTCTCACATCTGACGCGAACCTTCCGCGTGGTAGACGATGTGCCTCCGTACGAAGAGGCATGGACACAGAGTGTTCGGGATCCCATGGGATCTGCCCATATGGAGTGCCGCCGTCAGGGCACGGACACAGTTCGGAGCACAGGTCCAGTTCGTCGTCACATTCAACTTGAAGGACGCTCCGCCCGCAGGAACGGACAAGGTCCATGAGTATGACGGAGTGTTCTATGTCAGTCCTCGCGTTCTTCTGGCTGTCGTGGATGAATTACTTGATCCAGTTGAGCCGGACATATCCCTCAGGGCCAAGATTGCCTCGCTCTTGAGGTGATACGGTCCAGCTTGACGGCCATTAGCCCTGGCTCCCCTCTTCCTAACACGACTCGGCGATGATGTTCACCAGCCTCAACGGCCTTCCAGATTGCTTCAAGTTCTCGCGGCGGGCCTTTCATCAAGCTAACTTCCTTAGTACTACTTTGGCGTCATCCGGTTGGTGAGCGTGCACGCGAGATGGCGGCTGCCAGGGTTGGAACCGGCACCATTGTTTGGCAGCAAGGACAGCGAATAGTGATGGGCAACTGGGCTAACAGGTCGCGACGAATCTGGACGAGACTGGCCATAGGGGGAAAAGGCAACGGGATCCCGCTGGCCGGCTCGATCTTGGCATCGACGCCAAGCGTGGCGGTGGCTGGCACCTCGTTGGGCAATGGCTGTATCACGCTGGCTGTTTCGGCCTGGGCCTTGGTGACGGCCTCCACCAGGGCGCAACACCAGAGGAGACAGATCAGCGCCAGATGCCGGTGAAGGCCCGGCCAGAAGCGCCCCTGATAATCCCCCAATCCCAGCAGTTGCTTGCCATCCTGATGGAAGCGCTCGATGGTCCACCGCCAGTGGGCGAACTGCAGTTGCTCCGTCAGGTAGAACTGGTCCAACTTCCAGACGAAGTACCAGCGAGGCTCCCCCTCCTCGCCTGGCAGCGGCAGTTCCCCGATCAACCAGCCCTCAGTGCCCGTTTCGTCCCCAACGGCGCGATGCACCCGGATCCGGCAGGTCTGATAGACAATAGGATGCTCGCCTCGCTCACTCACCGTTACCGTCGCCCACTTGGCCACCGGCAGCGCCTCGGTCAGCTCCTTAGCCGTGTGCATGGGCGCTACCTGGGCCGGATGCGGGTGCTTGCGAGGCCGGCCCGCCCGGCCATGATACTCCTCCTGCACACCCCCGCCCTTCGGTTTGCGCCCCGGCCGGTTAGTGGGCAGGAAAGGTGGTGCGAAAGACCCTGGCGTTCAGCTTGGTGAAGAGCAGCGCCACCTTGTAGCCGTAGGGGGTGACCAGGTAGCGGTGGCTCTTGGGCACCCGCCAGAGGATCCCTTGGATCTGCTCGACCCCCAACTGGTCGCAAAGGGCCTGGAGACGATCCGGTTCCGGGCAGGAGAGGAAGCCGTTGTCCAGGGCCTCGAAGGGGATGCCCGCCTTGCGTAACTGCTGCTTGGCCCACTCGTGGCCGTTGAGGCAGACCTTGATGCCAAAGGGGGCGTAGCTGCACACCTTGAGGGAAGCCGGGCCGAAGTCCTCGTCCTGGAGATAGAAGTAGTAATGGTTGACACAGACGGACTGGCGAGAGTAATCGAAGCCCACCATATTGCCTTCGGACCTCTTAAGGAGTGGACCTGTCGAACGAACAGATCGCCCATCCGCTGCAACAGGGCCGGGGAGGGGATGGTGTTACCCCGGTGCTTGCACAGGAAGTTCACCAGTTGCCCCGGCACCTGCAAGTTGGGGACGTAGCCGTTCAGGTAGATCCGATCCATGGACTGCACATCCAGGGTGACGTGCTGGCGCAGCAATTCGTCGATAGTGCTCATGGCAACCCCTCCTACGCCAGCCATTCTATCAATCAGTTCAAGCGGCAGCCAACGCCTCGCTCGACGGTTTGAGGCGAAGCCTCGTTAGAAGTGATGTAGAATATCATGCGCCGGCCGATGGTCGGGCCGGACGCAGGGGTGTACCGGAGACCACAAGAGAGATGAGCTCTAAGCTGCCCCGCATCACCGCCACCGAGTTCATGCGCGCCCTCCAGAAGGACGGCTGGCGCTTTGTGCGGCAGCGAGGTTCGCACCGCTTCTTTGCCCACGACACCAAGCCTGGGATCGTCGTCGTTCCTGTTTACGCTGGACAGACGCTCAAGCTCGGGCTGCTCAACGACATGATGAAGGACGCCGGGCTGACGGTGGATGAATTGGAGAAACTACTATGAGAGGGTATACGGTGATCCTGACCCCCGACCCGGAGGAGGGTGGCTACACCGTCCGCGTTCCTGCGCTGCCGGGGTGCAACACACAGGGAGACACCCGTGAGGAGGCCCTGGCCAACGCCAGGGAGGCCATCGAAGGGTACCTGGAGACCCTGAAGGAGCTGGGGAGGCCGATCCCCGAGGAGCAGGAACGCCCTGAGACCGTGGTCATCGACGTGGCAGCCTGATCCCGGGGCCGGGACTTGACCCCTA
>JAJYNT010000494.1 GCA_021786215.1 Chloroflexota bacterium
GGCACTCGCATCATCTAGGGCTGAGTTCCACTGACGTTCCGTTTCCGAAAATGCGTCCAACTTTCGGCCGGCACCGCCGCCATCGAGCGAGCTGGTGAGCGCTGCGTCTCAGCCAAGCCCCGACGGACCATGGCTCCCACTTCCCCAGATGCCCCTCAGCCGCGGTTCCCCAGCGGCCACGCAATCGTCACGCTTCGGGCATCCCGAGGAGTCTACGCAATACCGACTCCCTACATCCCCCCTCTTTCTCAATCCGAACCCCGCGATGGTTCTCACGGGAAGAACGCAGCATGGCAGCCGGGAAGCACCAAGCCACCGAGGAAAGTCTAGGGAGTTGGGCACAAGTGGGGTATACGGTGAACACCCTGTTGATGGATAGGGAAAACGCCCTATCCGCCTGCCGTCATCTTCTCTGCCCGAAGCTCACCGACCGATACAGGTGATCCGAGCATGCCAACCCAGGGAAGTGCGTGGCAGAGGTCACGACAGATTGTGTCTCGAAGGAGAGACCAGGGGAAAAGGACGGGCTCAGGCCTCGGTCAGCCCCGTCCGAATTGCGTACTTCACCAGTTCAGTCCGGCTGTGAAGATCCAGCTTCTCCATTATGTTGGTGCGATGCCCCGTCACCGTCTTCACGCTCAGGCAAAG
Source organism: Chloroflexota bacterium (assembly GCA_021786215.1). The sequence goes on from JAJYNT010000494.1 coordinate 649, forward strand.
CAGATCGGCGATCTCCTGATTGCTCCGCCCCTCGGCCACCAGCTTCAGCACCTCGATCTCCCGGTCAGTTAGCTTGGAATGGCGCCGTTCAGCGATCGTTCCATCGGGACGAAGGTAGTCTTCCACCACGGTCCTGGCAACCGAAGGGTAGAGGAAAGTGCCGCCCTCGTGCACGGCGCGGATCGCAGAGATCAACTCTGTGCCTGCCGCTTTCTTCAGAACGTAGCCATCGGCACCGGCTTTCAGAATCGGGAACACATATTCGCGGTTCTCGTGCTGGGTCAGGATGAGCACCTTGACGTTCTTGTGCCGGTCCTTGATCCGCCTGGTGGCCTCCAGTCCATCCAGACCCGGCATGGCGATGTCCATAAGAACCACGTCGGGCGACAGTTCGCGCGCGATCTCCACCCCCTCCTGCCCATCCGCGGCCTCTCCAACCACCTCCATATCCTTGGAGAGGGTCAGCAGGGCACGAATCCCCTCTCGCAAAATGGCGTGATCGTCAACTATCAGAACCCGTATCTTGCCCATCGGACCCGTCCTCCCCTTCCAACAGGGGTACCTCCAACGTGATCTTGGTACCGCCACCCAGCTCGGAGAAGATGGCGAAGGAGCCGCCCAGCAACTCCACCCTCTCCTTCATCCCCATCAGTCCTAACCCCCTCTTTTGATCGCCGGATTGCGCCAGCTCAGCCATGTCGAAGCCCCAGCCGTTGTCCACGATGGCCATCAGCAGGAGGTTGGGCTTCAGGACGAGAGTAACCGTAACACTCTGCGCACCCGAGTGGTTCACCACGTTGTTGATCGCCTCCTGGACCACCCGATAGAGGGCGGTCTCGGCCTGCGGCGGAAGGCGACGTTCCTCGCCCGCCATCTCCAAGCGCACCTTGATCCCAGCCTCCCCTAACCTGGCCTCAGCATACCAGCGTATCGCCGCCATCAGCCCCAGATCGTCCAACAGGGTAGGTCGAAGATCGAAGATCAGCCGGTGAACTTCCTCCAAGGTTCCAACGGCCAGGGATCGCATCCGTGACAGGCTTCCGGTCACGTCGTCCCCCTCTGCCGCCTGTCCCGCCGCCGTCTCCGCGGCCACAGCCAGGGCAGCTAGAGCCTGGCTGGTCTGATCGTGCAGTTCGCGAGCGATCCTCTTTCGTTCCTCCTCCTGGGCAGCGATCACCTTCAGTAATAGCTCCCCCCTCATCCTCTCCTTGCGCTGAAGCTCCTCGTACAATCGAGCATTCTGAACGGCCACCGCCATCTGGTTGCTCACCGACGTCAACAATTCCATCACGCTCTTCGAGAAACTTCGCGCGTCATGAGTGCCGAGACACATGGTGCCCAGCAGGCCACGAGTGGACTTGAATGGAACCCTGACCATGCATCTCATCTTCTCGTTGCGCAGCGCCGCCTTCATGCCGCGGGCGTACTTGCTGGTATCCTCCACCACAATGGGCTCGTCGGCCTGCGCAACTGCCGCACACAGGCTGGCGCTCAAGCCGAGATTGGCCGCCACCTGGGCCGCCTCCTGCGACAGGCCATGTCGGGCCGCCAGCTCCAGTTCGCCGGTGTGCTCGTTCAGCAGGTAAATGGCCCCCGCTTCCATCCCAGTCAGCTTGAGAGCATCGACAAGCGCTCCCTCCAGGATCGGCTCCAGATCCAGCGACTTGTTGAGAGCCACCGAGATCGAGTGAAGCGTGGAGAGCTCACGGTTGCGTCGCAACAGCTCATCCTCCAGTTCTCGCTCCTCCGTGACGTCCCGCATCGACTCAATCAGCTCCACCACCTGCCCGGATCGGTCTTTCAATGGCGAAGCCACTACCTCCACATATCTGGTCCGCTCACCTGGTACCGAGTGCGCGTGAACAGCTCTGGCCGACTTCCCGGTCTCCCAAACCTGCCGAGCCGGACACTCGCAGCAGGGAGGTCCGCACCTCTCGTCCCGACCGTGTGTCACCATGTGGCAGCTCTGCCCCACCGGGGAAAGATCACCTCGGATCGCACGAGCGAGAGCCGCATTGACCCGCTTCACCCGAAAGCTTCTATCCACCACCATCAACTCGTCGCTCAGGCTGTCGATCATCGTCTGCAGATAATCCCTGGAGTTCTCCAGGTCGTCTCGGGATCGCTCCAACTCGCTGGTGCGCTCCTGAACCCTGCGATCCAACTCGGCATTGCACCCCTTGATATCGTCCATGGAACGCTGGAGGCGAGACCTCATATAATCGAGGGCGCGCGCCAGTTCACCGACCTCGTCGCTCCCCTGAACGGGCACAGCCTCACCCAGATTCCCGTCGGCAATCCTGCGAGCCGAACGGGTGAGAGCCCTGATCGGTCCGACGATACTTCTCGTGGTGAGCCACACCATGAAGAGCGCCACCAGCAAAGAAACGACGCCCAGGCCCAGTACCTGCTGCTGCAACCGTAGCGTCGGCTCCAACACCTCATCCTCGGATTGGCTCAACACCACGGCCCAGTCGGTTGTCTTCAAGGGCGCAAAGGCCATGATGTCCCGACTCCTGCCGGAACCCGAAGTGGAAGAATGGCAGTCGTCGCAGGTGGTAACAGTGGGCTTCTTCGCCGCCATCAGTTCGGTGAAGTAGCCAGCGTGAATACTGGGCAGCGGTTGTTGCCGTTTGTCCGTGCTGGTCAACACATTACCCGCGGCATCCACCACGTCGACTCTTCCACTCTTGCCAAGGG
>JAJYNT010000097.1 GCA_021786215.1 Chloroflexota bacterium
ATCCGGCTATCCGGGTTGGAGCCGTTCAGGGACGTCGATGTGAAGGTGACGGGACTTCGCCCAGGGGAAAAGCTGCACGAGGAGCTGTTCACGGCCTCCGAGGAGCGGATCTCCACCCGCAATGCCCGGATCTTCATCTCCTCCCTGCAGAACTCCAACGGGGATCACCTGGAGGAGGGGCTGGAGGAGCTTTCGGCGCTGCTTTCGACCGGCGGCGCCGACGAGGCGCAACTGAGAGCCGCCCTTCGTCGAATAGTGCCAGAGTTCAGACCGGTCCCACAGGCGAGGACAGCGTCCTCCAATCAATTTGCGGCCATTTCACACCTGGAGCCCACCAATGCCAAGCACATCACCAATTGATAGATCACAGACCCCCATCCAGAGCAGTGAGCCAACCCACGAGATCCCTAAGACCCATGGGGGGATCCCAAGGACCAACGGGGTGAGCGTTACGCAGGAATGGCGCACCCGGCCCTCGAGAGAGAGCCTGATCGCGATCGCGCTGGTTGCGCTCTGTCTCATCGTCGCGGCCGTGGCCCGGGGGTATACCGCCGGCCGCCCACTGGACGCGGAGACCCTGGTGGCCACCGTGGTCGGTCTGGCGGCCCTGCTGCTGGCGATCGTGATCGGCGTTCTGGCCTACGGTCACCGATCGCTACGTTACCGGCTCGACAAGCGGACGCTGACCATCGGGTGGCTCTGGATGGAGGAGATCATCCCGCTCGCCGGCATCGAGGCGATATTCCGGGGCACGCGGCTGGGGCAGAAGGTCCGGGTGAGGGGTGTCCACGAGGCGGGAACTGCAGAAGCCGATGAGGTCGGGCAGGTAAAGTTCTACGGCAGCGGACGGGATTCATCCACCGCGATCATCGTGGCCACAGCCGAGCGGGGCTACGCCATCACCCCATCCGGCCTGGAGGGGTTCCGCAGCCGGCTTGTCGAACTGCTGGAGGCGATCCCCGTGGGGGAGGCGGTGCAGTCCACAGAGACCCACACCGTACCGAGATACCTGCCGGCGATCTCCCCGCTGGAGCTGCGCAAGGCGATCATCTGGACGGCGGGCGTGGCGGTGGGGGCAGCGCTGCTTTGGGGAATCCTCCAGATACCAGTGAACGTGCCGGATGCCAGCAGCCCTCCCGCCGGCAATGGTGTGGGAACTGTAAACAATTGGTCCGCGGTGGGGCAGAGTTTCGTGGTGCGATGGAACAATCTGGACAGCATTTCGGTCGTGCTGGCGGCGGAGAAGCCGGCGGATCAGGCCGCCATCACCTTCAACGTGAAGCAGGAGCCACACGGGCCGCCTCTGCGTACCGTGAGGCGGACCATTTCGCGGCTGCCAGTGGGGAATCCATCAGATATGCGACCTGGAACTCTTCAGGAACGGTGGGAGACCTTCAACTTCGATCCCATTCCGAACTCGGCGGGCCGCAAGCTGTACTTCTCGGTGGAGGGCAAAGGAGTGCCCCGGGAGAACACCGTGAAGGTGCTGATGTTCTACCACAGCGGGTATCCCCAGGGCACCGCCTTCCTGAACGAGAAATCGGTGAACGCTCACCTCCCGTTCCGGGCCAGCTCCAGGGGAAAGGTAGCCGACTACGTCACGGTGCTCAGCGAGAACCTGACCCGCAACAGACCCGGCCCACTCGGGAACCCGCTAACCTACCTCGTCCTCGGGCTGCTGTATCTGGGGCTTGTGGCCCTGCTGCTCAAGACCGCGTGGCGGATCGGACGGCAATCCTCTGTCCTGAAGTCCCCGTGAAACGAGGGATAGTGACCCCTCCTGCCTCTCTTGTCTCCCTCGCCTTGCCATTGCCCCCATCCGAGCTATAGAATCCTTTCAGGAGGCATGGCCCTTGCCATCCTGGGATAGGCTGTTTCGTGGAAACGAGCCTATCTGAAAGGCGGTGCGGCGGATCATGGCTATCACCATGGAGGATCTGCACGAGAGGCTGTTGGAGGAGCGCAAGCAGCTCCAGGAGGAGATCGACGCCCTGGGCTACCTCCACGCCGACGGACTGGGCACAACCACCGAGTACGAGCACTACAGTAACCACATGGCGGACATCGGCACCGAGACCTTCGAGCACGAGAGGGATCTGGCGCTGGAGATGAATCTGCGCCGTCAACTCCAGGCCACCGAGGACGCCCTGCGGCGATTCGATCAGGGAAGCTACGGGATCTGCAGCAACTGCGGGCAACCTATCCCATTGGAACGGTTGGAAGTTCTGCCCCAGGCGACCCTGTGCATACGGTGCAAGAAGCAACAGGAGGGCCAACACTGACCCACGAGAACAACACCAACGTGATTGACGCGAAGCCGGAAGAGCGAGGCAGAAGGTCCTCCCTCCGCACCACCCTGATCCTGGTGACGGCGCTGATCGTATTAGCGCTCGATCAAGCGAGCAAGATTGCCGTCCGACAGCTGCTGATTGACTCGGGCAGCCGCTCCATCCCTCTCGTGGGCAACCTGGTGAAGCTGACCTACGTGGAGAACCGGGGAGCCGCCTTCGGCCTGTTCCAGAATCAGTCGCTGTTCTTCATCGCCGTGGGGATCCTGGTGGTGGGCGGCATCCTGGTCGGCCAGAAGTACGTCCCGGCTCACAAGAAATCGCTCGCCATCTGCCTCGGCATGCAACTGGGCGGAGCGCTAGGTAACCTGATCGATCGGGTACGGTACGGCCACGTTTTCGACTTCGTGGACCTGACCTACTGGCCGGTCTTCAACGTCGCCGACTCGGCCATCGTGATCGGCGTGGCAATCCTGGCCTATCACCTTCTCACCAGCCCCTCGGAGCAGCATTCCGCGGACGGCGATCCCCAGAAGTGAGACAGTTCGTAACCGAGCAGGACGAAGGGACCAGGTTGGACGTTTTCCTGGCCAAGGTCTTCCCTGAGCAGTCCAGGGCGGCCTGGCAGAGAGCCATCGAAGGAGGCCTGGTAACGGTCAACGGGATGCTCCCCAAGGCCGGCACCCGTCTGGCCGAGGGAGATGCCGTGGAGGTGGCGCGGCCGGAAGAGCGCCCTGTGGAGCCCGCCGAGAACGCCCCCGTGCTGTGCGTGGTCCATGAGGATCCGGAAGTGGTGGTGATAGATAAGCAGCCGGGGGTCGTGGTGCATCCATCGCCCGGCCACCTGACTGGGACGTTGGTGGACGCCCTGGTAGCGAGGTACCCGGAGATCCGAGGGGTACCCGGGCCCGGCCGGCCGGGCATAGTTCACCGGCTGGACAAGGACACCTCGGGGTTGATGGTGGTGGCCCGCACGCCCCACGCACTATCGGAGCTCCAACACCAGATGAAGGAGCGGACCATCGAGAAGCGCTATCTC
>JAJYNT010000159.1 GCA_021786215.1 Chloroflexota bacterium
ATGGCCGCAGAAGAAGTGTGTCTCCACCGAGACCCTGTCACCTACAGCGATCCCCTTCACGGAGGAACCCACCGCGTCCACCGTGCCCGCGCACTCGTGGCCCATGATCAAGGGGAGCCTTGGATTGAAATCCTGCGCGCTCTTGGTCCACTCGTATAGGTGTGCATCCGTACCGCAGATCATCGCGGCCGCGATCTTGATGCGAACCTCATCCTCCTTCGGCTCCGGTTCTGGTGCGTCATTGACCACCTTGGCCCCGGCAGCTGGGGCCGTTTTCATCACCGCTCGCATGTGGGAGTTATCCCTTTCTATCGACTGTCCGTCGCACCGACTCGACGATGTGGGCTACCGTAAGCCCGAACCTGTCCAGCAGTTCGTCCTGGGAGCCGGTATCGGCGTAGCAGTCCCCTATCCCCACTCGTTCCATGGGTGTGGGGATCTCCTCGGCCAGCACTTCGGCCACGGCGCTGCCCAGCCCTCCCAGGATGTTGTTCTCTTCCACCGTTACTATTGCTCGGGTCTCCCGTGCCGCCCGAACGATCATCTCCCTGTCTATCGGCTTGATGGTGGGCATCTCGATCACCTGGACATGCAGCCCCTGGGTCGCCAGTTGGTCGGCGGCCTCCAGTGTCCTGCTTACCATGATCCCGCAGACGATGATGGTTGCATCGCGCCCTTCCCTCCGGAGGGGCACACCTTTTCCTATCTCGAATCGGTAGTCGGGACCGTGCACGGCGGGCACCGCCATTCCGATCCGAATGTACGCCGGGCCCTTATGCTGAGCCGCCGCGTACACGGCCTTCTCGATCCCCACTCCGTCGGTAGGTGCAATGACCGTCATCCCTGGGATAGCGCGCATAACGCTCAGGTCCTCGGTGGCCGCGTGGGTCACGCCGTTGATCCCAGCGGAGTAGCCGCCGAGTCCGGCCAGCACCTTGACGTTCAGCTTGGGATAGGCCACGAAGGTTCTCAGTTGCTCCAGGGTGCGCATGGATAGGAACACCGCGTAGCTGGCAACGAACGGGATTTTTCCGGCGCTGGCCAGCCCCGCTGCCGCCATCACGGCGTTTTGCTCCCCGATGCCGAAATTGAACAGCCTGTCCGGGAATCGTTGGGCAAAGCCGTCGACGCCCATGGTCTTCAGGGTATCGGCGACGCAGACTACCACCTCTTCTCGCTCTGCCCCGAGACGGACCAGAGTATCGCCCAGAACCTGAATGCTGGAAGTCATCGCCGTCATGGGAAACTCACCCCCCTGCAGCCGATCTCCTGTAGCGCCTGTTCCAGCTGCTCGCGGTCCGGAGCCTTGCCGTGCCACACATTGTCATTCTCCATGAAGGAGACTCCCTTACCCTTCACAGTGTTGCAGAGAACGAAGGTGGGCACCCCCGGTTTCCGAGGAGTCTGGCGAAATAGTGCCAGCAGGGAGGGAACATCGTGTCCGTCAACCGTCCATACATCCCAGCCGAAGGATCGCCATTTGTCCGCCACATCGCCAAGCGGCATGATGTCACGGACCGCGCCGCCGCTCTGCATCCCATTGTTGTCGAGAATGGCTACCAGGTTGTCCACCCTGAAGTTGGGAGCGGAAAGGGCGGTCTCCCATATCAACCCCTCCTGGCTCTCCCCGTCGCCCAAAAGCACGAAGACTCGATAGTCTCTCTTGTCCAGTTTCCCGGCCAGGGCCATGCCCAGCCCGGCTGCGAGGCCGTGGCCCAGGGAACCCGCCGTCATCTCGATACCCGGCAGCTTGGCCATGTCGGGGTGACCCTGGAGCCTCGATCCAAGCTTGCGGTAGGTTAGCAACTCCTCCCTTGGGAAGAACCCCTTCTCGGCCAGGGCGGAATACCAAGTGGAGCAGGTGTGCCCCTTGGACATGATGAAGCGGTCGCGATCTGGCCAATCGGGTTCCTCGGGGCGGAGTCGCATAACCCCGAAATAGAGGGTGGCGACGATGTCGGCGGATGAGAGGGAGCCGCCGACGTGGCCACTATTGGAGAGGTGTGCCATCCAGAGGGCATCGCAGCGGATCCGGCGCGCCTTCTCGCGAAGCGTGGCCAGATCTGGCGAAACGGCTGTGTTCAATTGCTCGCTCCTTCCAACAAAAAAACTAACTCATCAGTGGTGCGCCAGCAGCGCCGGCAAGGCGGTAGAGATCTGAGGGAAAAGCACCACCAGGCTGAGGTCGATCGCTACAGTGAACATGAACGGCACCAGCGCTCGGGCGAGAGTCTCGATCTTGAGTCCCGTGTTCGGCGCTGCCACGTACAGCAGTAGCCCAAGTGGAGGGGTCAGCAGCCCCAGCGTCGAGTTGACCAGGAACACGATCCCCAGCTGGATGGGACTCACCCCAACCGCTTCAAAGATGGGTAGGATCAGCGGCACAATTACGATGATAGTGGCGTTTGTCTCCAGCACGCCATGGATGATGACCAGGAGCACGTTTAGCAGGATCAGCAGCACCAGCGGATGACTCGACATCGACGCCAGCGATGTGGAGAGTGTCTGCGGGATTTCCAATATTGTCATCAGCCAGCTCAGGGCTAGGGCGGCCGACAGAACGAACATGACCCTCGAAGCCCCGACGACCCCCTGGTACAGGCTTTCCCACAAATTGTGGAAGCTCATAGATCGGTAGATGGCGATCGAGATCAAGAAGGTGTAGAAGACCGCGAGCACGCCCGACTCCGTCGGGGTCACGGCGCCGCTGAGAATGCCGCCAAGGATGATGCCGGGGGCGATGAGGGCCCAGAGGTTGCGGCGAAACGCCCCCGCAACCTCTGTCACGCTCGCGGCGTGCTCCCTTGGATAGTTGTTCCGGCGAGCTGAGATGAAGGCCACGGTGCAGTAGGACAGCACCATTATGATGGCAGGAACGAAACTCGCCGTGAACATCTCAGCGACGGAGACGTTGGCCACCCACGAGTAGACGATGGTCGCGATACTTGGGGGGAATAGCACCCCCAGGGTTCCGGAGGCGGCTTGCAGCGCGGTGGCGAACTTCTTGTCGTAACCGCGCTTGGTCATCTCGGGCAGCAGGACCGATCCTATGGCCGCGGTGTCGGATACGGCTGAACCTGAGATGTCCGCGAAGATCGCGCTGCTGATAACGTCGACGAACAGGAGACCACCCCGAAATCGTCCAACGAGGGCGCTGGAGAAGTCGACCAATCGATTCGCCAACCCTCCCGTCTGCATCGTTGCCCCGGTGAGCATAAAGAAAGGAACGGCCATTAGCAGAACGTTGTTGGCCCCGGTGAACAGGGTGCTCGGGATGATCGAGAGCGGTTGATCGCCCTGGGTCATCAGGGTGTAGAGGACCGCA
>JAJYNT010000204.1 GCA_021786215.1 Chloroflexota bacterium
GGGACAAGAAGGCATGCAACTACCTCGCCCTGTTGAAACTGGCCTGTGCCTTGTTGTGGTACCGACGACTCTGGCGACTGTCATTTTGAGATAGTTACTAAGTGAGGCATTGGCTGTGTCGGAAGACAAGCGCCTTCCGTGGCCGTCGCCTCGCCGCCGGACTCATAGCTGGCGCCTGGTCTGGAGTCAGGGTGTCCGTCAGATTTCTGGAGTGGGACTTCGTAGCAGGTCGAGTTCGCCCGCAGGTACATACTAATGAGCGTGTGGCCTCCCATTGGGAATGTGGCCTCTGCCGGGGTTGACAGCCACGCTCAGCAGCCGACCGGCCGTCGCATATGATGAGGAACCGCGAGCACCTGCTTCGAAGTCCCGGAGTCAGAAGTACTTGACAGCACTCGACAAATGAGTTAGACTCGCCGATGAGAGGACAGGACGTCAGGTGGTCATGATCTCTACGCGTGACCTGCGACCGGAGGCGTATCTCAATGCTTGATCGTTCCAGCCCAGTGCCCCTCTACTTCCAACTCCGCAACCTGTTGCTAGAAGAGATCGAGAGCGGTGCATTCAAGCCTGGCGACGCTGTCCCTGCCGAGCGAGAGCTGATAGAGCGCTATAACGTCAGCCGCGCCACGGTCCGCGAGGCCGTCAGCAGCCTGACGGCTGCTGGTGTACTTCATCGAAGACATGGCCTGGGGACATTTGTTCGCGGCAAGCGAATGGAGCAAGAGCTGTCGAGGCTAACCGGCCTGTTCGAGGAAATGGTGGCCAGGGGGCTAGAGCCGGAGGTTAAGCTGATCTCGGCAGAGATGGTGAAGCCCGATGCGGTCGTCGCCGCGAAGCTGCGCTTGTCGGCGCGCGAAAGGACACTGCACGTGGTCAGGGTCTGGTTCGTCGATGGTGAGCCGTTGTGTCTAGGCGTCGACCACTTTCCAGAACAGTTTGGGGAGAAGCTCCTGAAAGAGAACCTGGAGACAGCCCTTTACGGCATCCTTGAACGAAAGCTGGGGGTTGCGCTGAGATGGGCCGATCAGGTCATCCAGGCTTCCCCAGCCGACGAATCTGCGGCCCGCTATCTGGCCATAGGGAAGGGAACGCCGATCCTGGTGATGGAGCGAGTGAACTACAGCGTCGACGACCACCCTCTGAATCTGTCGATAACCTCCTTCCGTGCGGACAGGTACACATACCGAGTGAGGCTGACGCGGGACTCGGGGGCGGACTCAGGTATCGGCGTCGAGTACGCACAGCGGCAGCTCTGACATCAATATAAGAACCGCTGCTTAGCCAACCCCACCACAGATCTGTATCCATTTAGGGGCGAGAGATGGACGAAAGGACTGCGAAGCTCCACTTCGAGAAGGTGGCCAAGATCTTCACCACGGAGGGTGGCCGAGAGGTAGCGGTTTTCCGCGAGCTCACCATGACGGTGTATGGGAGCGAGTTGATCTCCATCATCGGCCCCTCGGGCTGTGGCAAGACGACCCTCGTCTCTCTGGCTGCCGGGCTGGTCCCCGTTACCAGCGGTCGCGTCCTCATGGACGGTCGGGAGGTCCACAAACCGGGGCGCGAGCGCGGGGTGATATTCCAGCAGGACGCGATCCTTCCATGGCGAACGGTGCTGGGAAACGTCGAGTACGGGCTGGAACTGCGTGGAGTGGTCAAGGCAGAGCGTCGGCGGATCGCCAGAGAGTACCTGAAGGTAGTGAACCTAGAGGAGTACGCCGACCTCTATCCGAAGGAGCTCTCGGGCGGAATGAAGAAGCGAGTCCAGATCGCCGCTGTATTCGCTAATGATCCCGAAGTGCTACTCATGGACGAACCGTTCGGCTCTCTCGACTATCCCACGAAGTGCACCTTGCAGAATGAGCTTCTCCGAATCTGGGAGCGGGATCGCAAGACGACGATCTTCATTACCCACGACCTGGAGGAGGCGATTTTTCTTTCAGATCGCATCTTTGCATTGGGGAACGGGAGGATTCGGTCTGTCTTCCAGGTGCCATTCTCCCGCCCGCGCGAAGACGCGATTCGCGTTTCTCCTGAGTTCCAGCGTGTCAGGGCCGATCTATGGCGATTCCTCGACGTTTCCGAGCTCGGCGCTTCCGAGAACAAACCAGTCATCCCCGCGTGAGTGGTGATGCCATGAGAAGGCTGTCCCACGGGTTAAGGGTGCATCCCCTCCAAGTAGCCGGCATTGCCTGCCTGCTGATCCTCTGGGAGGGCGTGGCCCACCTGTTGGAGGGGCGAGTAGACTACGCCGACGTTATCCTGCCAACTATCGAGTCTGTCTTCGGCGTCGCGCTGCCGGGTCTTGCCGCCTTCGGCGGCGGCGCGATGGGCGGATACGGTGGGACATCCTCCCTGCCTCAGGCGCTGGCGGTGCTGGCGGACAACTCCCTTGTCACGCTGATCAGGGTGTTGGGCGGCACCGTGGCAGGGACCGTCCTGGGGGTATTGGTTGGTTTGGCAATGGGCTGGAGCAGGCGATTGGCTGGAATACTCGATCCACCCATCCAGTTGGTTCGCGCTGTGCCCGCACTGGCTCTCATACCCCTCTTCATGGTCTGGTTCGGCGGGGCGCCGCTCGGACCTTTCGTCTTCGTCGCATTCGTGGCCTTTGAGCTGATAGTGATCAACACCGTGGAGGCGATACGGAGTGTGCCGCCGATCGTTCGGCAATACGCGCTCAGCCTGGGTGCCACACAATGGCAACTCTTCCGCACGGTGGTGTTGCCCGGGATAGTGCCCAGCCTTATCGGCGCCATCCGGGTGATACTTGGGTCCTCTTGGGCAGTTGTCCTGGCCGCCGAGTACCTCTCGGTGGAGGCAGGGCTCGGCCGTCTCATGATCCTATCGGAGGTGTTCCTCCTGACTGGGCGCATGATCGTCATCGTGCTGCTGTTTATGCTCTATTCCTCCGTCCTCAACTACCTGTTCTTGCGATCAGCCCGGCATGCGACCCGGTGGGTGCCGTAGCGGCAGGGTCAATCGGCGAGTGTCGGTCCACTTGAGATCGCGGAGGCGGGCGGAGGGTCGAGTGTCGGGCCATCCGCAATGTAAGCGCATCAGCGCTCACTGTTCCGGCCGCGGAGGTCGCCGAGGTCGGATGGTTGAGATAGTAGGGCGGAAGTTGCACCCATTCACCAGGGAGAAAGAAGGAGGAACGTCATGTCGGATCTGGATCTAGTGAAGACGCCACTCACCAGGCGGCGGCTGCTGAAACTCGGGCTCGCGTCGGCAGGGACGATGTCCTTCGCTTCGGTCCTTGCCGCATGCGCGGCGGGCGAGACCACGCCCAAGGCCACCGAAGCGCCGA